>CAJFUU010000038.1 GCA_904420265.1 uncultured Clostridia bacterium | reverse complement strand
TTACAGACAAGGAAATTCCCATAGGCGCATGCGGCTGCGCGCCGCTAGCGTAGCTGACGAGAAAACTTCGCCGGGCGGCGAAATTTCTGGATGTTGCAAAGACAACGGACTGCCAGAGCGGGAAAAAGTTCGCAAGACAGGAAAGCAAACTTACAGGCAGGGAAACTTGCATGGCCGTAAGTGACTGTGGGCTGCAAGTGTGGCCAGCGAAGAAACTTCGCTGAGCAGTGAAATTTCTGGGTGTTGCAAAGACAACAGGCTGCCAGAGCAATTAGAAAACTTCGCCAAGCGGCGAAGTTTGTCGCTTCGCGGCTGCATTTGACAATCCTTCAGAGGTTGACAAGTTCCCGCAGGAGGCAAAGCCGTCTCCTCGTTCCTTTTTGAGCGAGCAATTTTGCGTTTGCGGCCTTTCTCTGGGTTCAAAAATGCTCCGCAGGGCGTTTCGTCCCGTCAAAAAGTATTGCAGGGTAGTCTGGAATATCCAATCCGGCGACGCATGCGGCGAATTTGCAGGCTTTTCCGCAAACAGATTGTTTTGCCGGGAGAAAAATATCTGCCTTACGCGATTTGCGGCCGGAGTTTTCAAAAAACGCAGGCAAATTGCGGCATGGCCAGGAGGCGCAAACCGGAGCGTTTTGCATTTTCGCCTACGGCGAAGCTGCCGGCGGCTCCGCGCAGAGATTTGCGGCGCAGGGCCTGGCGGGAAGCGCTCTTCCCTTACGTATACAGGCCGCCGCACACTGCGCGATGATGTGGAAAACGTCCGCGAGCTCTTCCCCTATGCATACAGGCCGTCGAAAAATCGACAGCCTGTATGCTCCTGTGAGCGCTTGCATTATATGCGTTCTGCGTTTTAAAAGGATATGTACAAAGCGGCCTTTTCGCACCGGCGCGATTTGACGGAAGAAGGCGCGGCGGCGGTACGTTGGCCGAACCATCGCTGCCGGGGCGGAAACGCGCTCGCCGGCGTCCTCCGGGAATCGTATAAAAAGGTCAATCCAGCAAAACGGGCAACAGACGGAAGCCCAGGCCGTCGCAGGAGGCCTGATAATACGTCACGCCGCGTTTTTCGCCGCGAAACGCGCCGGCAAGCGCCGCGCCATGCAAATGGCCGTAGACGCAGGCCTTCGCGCCGTAGGTTTCCAGCAAATCGGAAACGCCCGCGCAGGTCTCGGTAAGCGGCGGATAGTGCGCCATCACCACCAGCACGGCGTCCGCCGAGCGCGCGCGCGCATGCTTGAGCGACATTTCCAGCCGCAACCGTTCGCGCTCGTAAATGCGCTTGTCGTCCTCGTCCTGGGCAAAAGGAGGCAACGTCCAGCCGCGCGAGCCGGCGTAAAGCACGCCGTCCAGTTCCAGGGAATCGTTTTGCAGGGCGAACATGCCTTCCGGCAGGGCGCGGCGCACGCGGCCAATGGCGCTCCACCAGTAATCGTGGTTGCCGCGCAGTATGATCTTGCGCCCGGGCAGTTCCCCCACGCGCGCGATGTCTTCCAGGGCGTCTTCCAGGCGCATCGCCCAGGTCAGATCCCCCGGCAAAAGCACCACGTCTTCCGGCTGCACGCGGCGCATCCAGTCTTCGCGGATGCGCTCAAAATGGTTCTCCCAATGCGCGCCAAACACGTCCATGGGCTTTTCACGCGCCGGCAGGTGCAAATCGGAAATCGCAAACAGCGCCAAGGTCAGTCCTCGCCGGTTTCGTCCAGGTCGTCCTTGTCCTCGTCGTCGAGGTCGTCTTCAAAGCCCTCGCCGCCGAAGTCCTCATCCGGCAGATCGTCGCCCAGGTCGATCTCGTTCATGGAGCTGACCGCGTCCATCGCATCCAGTTCCATCGAGGAAGCGTCGCTCACGCCGTCCTCAGACGCGTCGGCGTTGCGGCGAGCCAGTTCCTTCAGGCAATAAGCGCACAGCTCCTGCCCGGGCACCACAGGATTTTCACCGCATTCCGAGCACAGTTCGATTACGTCGTACTGCTCGGATTCGCCGTGCAGCTCCTTGCGGCACACCGAACACATCTTTTCCCCTTCGTTCATGTAATTCAACTCGCAGCGCGGGCATTTCACCAACGTCATAGCTTCTCCTCCCAGCAAGACTGATGCCGAACGCGCCCATAGGCCGCACGGCGGCAGGCGGCGTATCACCGCCGAATATGCAAATACTATCATACACATTTCGCGCGCCATGAAAACCCATTCACCGGCCAAAATATGTTAAATTTTGATTAAATATTATGCTCCCGCAGCCATGCGGCCAAAATACGCATATCCGCCGCGTATATTTCGCGCAACGACGGGTTATACAGCACCGACGCGGGATGATACATGGGAAACAGCGGCCGCCCCTGCGCCGCGAGAAAGCGCCCGTGCGTCTCGCCGATGGTCAAACGCTCGCCGGTGACGGCGCGCAAAGGCACATTGCCCAACGTGACCACGCATTGCGGGTCAACCAATGCAATTTCCCGCAAAAGCCACGGCGCGAAAATGCGCATTTCCTCCTGCGTAGGCGTACGGTTGACCGTCCTGCCGGTTTTGGAAATGCGCACCGGGCGGAATTTGACGGCGTTGGTGACGTAAAGTTCGTCGCGGCGCAGGCCCGCGCCTTCCAAAAACGCGTCCAGGTTTCTGCCGGCGCGCCCCACGAAGGGGCGGCCTTCCATGGCCTCGCGCTCGCCGGGGGCCTCGCCCACCAGCATCACGCGCGCATGCAGCGGGCCTTCGCCAAAGACGAGCACTTTGCGCTCGCCTTCATAAACGCCCCGCACAAAATCTTCCAGTTCCCGGCGGAATTTATCCATTTTGCACCTCGCGCAACTTATCGCGCAGTTTTTGAAAATCTTCCCATGCCTCGCGCTTGCGGGCCGGATCGCGCAACAGCGCCGAAGGGTGGAAAGTGGGCATCATCCACACGCCCGCCTGCTCAAACCAACGCCCGTGATCGCGGGTGATGGAAACCGTTTCGCGCAGCGTATAGCGGCAGGCCACACGCCCCAGGAGGGCGATCACCTTCGGCCGCACCAACGCCACC
>CAJFUU010000037.1 GCA_904420265.1 uncultured Clostridia bacterium | reverse complement strand
TGTCCAGCGCTGGCCTGCGAAACAGAAAAGATATATACGGCGCGAGGAACGCCGAAAGCGAGCGGGCCGGGTGGCCTTTGCGCAAACGGGCGTATTGCGGTCGCCGCGGAGGACGGCGCATATTTGAGCCTGGAAATCTTCTGCGCGTGTGAAAAACGCTGTGACGGCGGAACGGGCCATTGCGAATGGAAACGCCGGCCAGAATCGACCGCAAAGCCCGGCGCTGGGGAACCGGCCTTTTGGGACAAGGATTTGCTCCGGCGCAAGCAAGCGCCCTTGTCAAAGGGCCGTATGGCGGAAAAAGCATACCGGCGGTATATGAGGAAAAATTTTGTGGGTACGGCGGCGCAGAAGAGGCGCGCCGGATTCTGACGGAAATGGCAAACAAAGGCATTTTAAGGCGCGTCCGGGGGCATACTGTTCCCGGGCGCGTTTTTGCGCGAATGGCGCGCCGTCCTTCACCATTGCCAATTCTGTCTGCTGACGCGCACGGCCATAGCGGGCGCTCTACCTGCGCAAACCGAACGCCGTACAGCGGAAAGGCCGGCTGACTGACCTCGAGACGGGCATACGGCTTGGAGGGAATTGTCAGGCCCATTGCACAATTTGGGCAATGCGCTGCTCCTCGCCTGTGGCTGGCCGCCGCGAACATGGGGCAAATACATCGTAACAGGAGGGAGCAAAATGCTGGTTGCGCTGGCGGCGGCGCTGACGGCCATGTTTTACGCCGTTCAGATTCCCATACAGGTCGCCTTCTGCGCGCGGGCGGGGGAAAAGCCCGGCGCGGCGCTGGGCGTGCGGCCGTTTGCCGGAAACCTGGCGTTGCGCGCCGCGCGCAAACGGTTGGGCAAGGCGCGACGGCGCAAGCGCGGGAAAAAACCGCCCCTGAAGCTGATATGGGCGATTGCCCGGCGGCTTTTGCCCCATGTGCGGCTCGAACAGGTGAGCGTGCGCGGCGAGGTGGGCCTGCGCGATGCGGCCGCTACGGCGATTTTTGCGGGTGCGGCGGCGGCGCTGACGCGTGCCATAGGCGCGGCGGCAGGCGCGCGCGTCACCGTGCGCGTGCAACCGGATTTTCAGGGCGAGCGCCTGCGGGGCGAGGTTTTTGGAATCATTTCGCTGCGCGTCGGGCATATTATGCTCGCGGCCTGCGGCGGCATACTTGAAAATAGCGGGAGGCATCGGCATGGAAAAACACACCATTGAGAACATTATGACCACCACGATGGAGAATATCCGCGACATGGTGGACGTCAACACCGTCGTGGGCGAGGCGATCGTCACCGCCGACGGTTCGACCGTCATCCCCGTCTCCAGGGTTTGCTTTGGCTTTGTGGCCGGCGGCGGGGAGTATGGCAACGTCGGTCACGGCGCGGAAGACAGGCCCGCCTTTGCCGGCGGAACGGGCGCGGGCGTAAGCGTACAGCCCATGGGATTTATCGTTGTTTCGGGCGGCCAGGTGCGGCTGTTGCCCGCGCAGGCGTATGCACCGGTGGACCGCATCATTGAAATGGTTCCCCAGTTGCTCGCCCAAATCAAAACCGTTTTGGAAAACCGTGCGGCCAAGAAGGAAGAAGCGCCGCTGCAGGGCTGAACATGGGAAAGCGCGGCATGGCTACGGCGTGTCGCGCTTTTAGAGTGCGAACAAAACCTGCAAACGGAAAAACAGCCCTGAAAAGTAGGAGATAGAAGCAATTCAAACAAGGGAAAAGCGCAGTATGGTTGCGGCGTGTCACGCTTCCGGAGCGCGGGCAAAGATCGCGGACGCAGAAATTGTTCTGATAAAACAGGAATCAGAAGCAGTTTATGCTTGCTGCGGCGCACTTGCCAAGCCCCTGCGGGGATGCCAAATTCAGATGCCAGGCGGCAAATTTTGCCAGGCGGCGAAGTTTTCGCGGCGTACTTGCCAAAATCTACGGGGATGTCAAATTCAATCGCAGGCGGCGAATTTTGCCGGGTGGCGAAGTTTCCGCGGCGGATTTGCCAAGATCTGTAGAGATGTCAAATTCAATCGCCAGGCGACGAAGTTTGCCAGGTGGTGAAGTTTCTGCGGCGCATTTGCCAAGCCCTGCGGAGATGTCAAATTCAATCGCCAGGCGACGAATTTTGCCGAGTGGTGAAATTTTCGCGGTGCATATGCTAGCCCTGCGGGGATGCCAAATTCAATCGCAGGCGGCGAATTTTTCCGGGTGGAGAAGTTTCTGCAGAGCATTTGCCAGACTCTGCGGAGATGTCAAATTCAATCGCCAGGCGGCGAATTTTGCCGGGCGGTGAAGTTTCTGCGGCGCATTTGCCAGGCCTTGCAGGGATGCCAAATTCAATCGCAGGCGGCGAATTTTGCCGGGTGGTGAAGTTTCTGCGGCGCATTTGCCAAGCCCTGCAGGGATGCCAAATTCAATCGCCAGGCGGAGAATTTTGCCAAGCGGCGAAGTTTCTACGGCGCATTTGCCAAGATCTGTGGGGATGTCAAATTCAGATGCCAGGCGGAGAATTTTGTCAAGCGGTGAAGTGTCCTTGTCGGCCGCGCCTGCGGCCTGCGGGCACTTGTGTCCATGCGACTCTCCGTCTGCAACTTTGCTTTCTTATCCCTATAGGCTTTTCCCACGCGGATAACCTGTTGACTTTGTCAACCCCATGAAAGCGCGGCATGGCTACGGCGTGCCGCGCTTTGCGTTTGGGCGGCGCGGTTTCCGCCTGGATGCAAAGCGCGTTTGCGCGCGGATGCGTGTCCCAAGCCTGCCAACGTGATGCTGACCCGAGGCCGATACGGCGTCCCCGGCACGTTTGCGCGCGCAGGCGCATAGTATGCCCTGTGGTATGACGCGAGGGGAGGAAACGTATGCTGTTTGTCGAGGCACTTGTCTGGATGGCGGAAAACCTGTGGGCGCTGATTCTACATATCACGGGGCGGAGTTCATTTCCCAAACCGCTGCGGCCGGAGGAAGAGGCCGAACTGATCCAACGCCTGGTAGACGGCGACCGCGAAGCCCGGGATCGCTTGGTGGAACACAACCTGCGTCTGGTGGCGCACATTGCCAAAAAATACCAATCTACGGCCCTGGACGCGGACGATCTGGTTTCCATCGGCTCCATCGGGTTGATGAAGGCGGTGAATACTTTCCGCCCCGAGGCGGGGAGGCTGACCACGTACGCCTCGCGTTGCATTGAAAACGAAATTCTCATGCAACTGCGCGCCGGCCGCAAAAACCGCGGCACCGTGCTGCTGGATGAACCCATCGGCACCGATAAAGAGGGCAACGAAATCCGCCTGACGGATTTGCTGGGCACAGACAAAGACGCGGTCAGCGACGCGGCGGAGACGGCCATTGAGTCGGCGCGGGCCAGACGCCTTCTGGGCACGGCCCTGCTGGACGAACGCGAAAAGCAGGTTGTGGAAATGCGCTACGGCCTGCGCGATGGCATTTCCCACCCCCAGCACGAAGTCGCGCGGGCGCTGGGAATTTCGCGTTCGTATGTATCGCGCATTGAAAAGAAAGCGCTGGCAAAGCTGCGAAAGGCGCTGGGCGGATAAAACCGGCGGGAAAGAAGGGAAAAGCGGTTCGGATGCACAGGCGGCGCAAATGAACGCCCAGGGCGAAGTTTTGCGAAAGGCATTGCGGCGGAACAGCGCGCCAAGATTCATAAGCGACAGACATGTTGGGAAGGATGCAGCGCTCTGAACTTGCCCTTCGCCCCATTTTGCCGGGATGCGATCACACGAATTTCATGTATGCTCATTCCCTTTTTCTTCGCCCCATTTTGCCGGGATGCGATGGTTGCGCAGAGGCGGATTTGGCGTGAGCACAGTGTGCCGCCCTTCAGACGGACACCCATATCGCTCGCGGCGGCGCATGCGCGGTCATGTTGCCCGAAAAGCCGCTTTCATCGCCATTCTGTCCGATAAAACAAGCAAACCGCAGCCCCAAAGAGTTTTCAGACGCGATGTGGTGGCGGTTGAAGGACGCGCAAGGCCGTTCGCTCGCGGCCTTCCTGGCGTTTTCCCAAAACTGCGCCAATTGACGGGCATGGCCGGCAAGCCGGAGGCCTCTTGAACGTGTCCGTACAGGCAAAGCCGGTGGAATTGATGGGACTGGCCAGGCGGAGGGGCGTGCAAGCATGTTGTGCCGCCTGGCGGCGCAGCCGGATGCCCGCCAATTCGTTCGCTTGCCCCGGAGCGCTTGCGCAGACGCGCTGCGATAGAACCGTCAGGGTTTTGGAAGGGATCGCGGCCGAATTATGCCGAAAACTGCAGGATGGTTGATGTACGGCCCGCCGTATTCCCGGAGCGATTTCGAAAAACCGGGCAAGGCGGGACATAAAACGTCTGGAGCTGGCCTGATGTTTGTTGCAAAGGTTTGTTGCCTCAAGCGGCAGTGAAACATTCAATAAAGGGCGGATGCCGCTTGGATTTTTGCGGCCAGAAAAGGACATCCGAGCATTTCTCAACAGGGAAAGAAGCCTGCCAAATTTCCCTGATGCAGGGGCTTTTGCCCGCAAATACAGCGGCGCTATAAAAAATTCTGATGTTCACGCTTAAAATGCTTGACTTGGCATACTTATTCGTGTTATAATAAGGCCTGTCGCGCGGGGTTATAGCTCAGTTGGTTAGAGCGTTACGTTGACATCGTAAAGGTCAGAGGTTCGAGCCCTCCTAACCCCACCAACAAACCGCCTGAAAATCGGGCGGTTTGTTCATGCCATTGCCCTTATACAAATTTGCATAAATATCTGCGCTGCGATTTGAAAGATATACAAGCGATCTACAAAGGGGCGTTGACAAAACAGCAGACAGGCCGCTTTTGAACAGGGGTAAACAGCGTTTACCGCGCAGTTGCGCTTGCAAACGCTGTTTGCCTATGCGGCCCCGCCTTACGCCCTTCTTCAAGCCTTGGAGGCAATGGCCTGGGTTGCAAGCGAGGGACGAATGGCCTGTGCCGGGAAGACCTATAAGCAACGACCTGCCGTCCATGCGCAGGGATGGCAGGTCGTTGCGACGCGAAGCCGTTAAAGATAGAAGACGCTTTTGACAAAGCCGTCTGCGCGCAGGACGGAATCGTCCATACACCGGCGGATGTCCTCGGCGCGGTACTTGTGGGTGACCAATTTGGACATGTCGAAAACGCCCCGTTGGAACATGTCAATGGTCATCGGCCAGTACCGTTCATAGACGCGGCCGGTGTCGGTTGCGGGCGAGGTGTGCACAAACGTCTGTCCGCGCAGGTGGCCCAGTTTGAAATCCACCGTTCGGGTCGTCCTGTGCCAGCCGAACAGGTAGATTTTTCCCGCCATGCCGCACATATCGATGGCCATATCCAGGCCGCTTTGCGTGCCGCTGCACTCGATGACAACGTCATAGTGGCCGCTGCCCTTGGCGTCCAGAACGCCTTTTCCCTCGTCTGTACTGGTCAAAATGGTTTCCCAGGCGCCGCACTGGCGGGCCAGGTCAATACTGAAGGGTTTTACATCGGCCACGGCAAATTCCGCCATGGGGTAGCCATGGAGCATCTGGATCATCAAAAGCCCCATAAAGCCGGCGCCGATAAGCAGAACGCGCGCCCCGGGACGAATATCCATATATTGTCCGGCGTTCACGATGGAGGCGGCGGGCTCGATAATCCAGTTTGCAAAATCGTCCATATCGTCCGGCAGTTTCCAGGCGACATTGGCGGGGCCGATGACCTTTTCCGACCACTGTCCCATATACCAGCAGGCGGCGCAATAATCGCCCTCTTTGATATGGCGGACGTTTTTGCCCACGCGCGTAACCTGGTGGACGGCCTCATGGCCGGGGATCATGGGGTATCTGGGGTGGGTGAGGTCGCCGCGGAAAAGCGAGACCTCGTGGGTGCATACGGCGCCGCAGACGGCGCGGGTTTCAATTTCGTCGGGAAGGGGGTCGCCAAAGTGGCGCGTCACCACGCGCGTGCCATGGGCGATTTCCTCTTCTCGGGTGGGTTGATAATCGTCCTCAGGGGTCATTTCGCGCCAGGCGATTTCGCCGACGCGTTCGAGTATGACGGATTTGGGCATAAAGAACTCCTTTGCTGCGGGAATTTTGCGCGCCTGTATGGAAAGTGGAGAATGCGAGGCCGCTCTGCGGCGGTTCCGGGAACCGGTCAATCAATTAAATCATGTTTGGCGGAGCGGTTTGCCAATCTGTGGAATCGTCAAAATTTCTCGTGGGCCTGGAAACCCTTGTGTTTTGCGGCCCTTGCGATGGAAACGCGCCGTTTTTCCGGAGCAAATTGCGGTTTACCGGCAGAAAAATGTCTGCCTCGCGCGATTTGCAGGCGGAATGTTCGCGGCCCTGAAAAATTGCGCGGTGGGCGGCGGAAGGCGCAGAATCCACTGTGCTCCGCGGTTTCTTCTTTGGCAAAACCGCCACGCCTCAAATGGCCATTTGAGGCGTGGCGTCTGGGGCCGCCGCAGACAGCCCCCGAAAGCAAGCCGGTTATTCAGCGAAGTACCACGCCTGCTCGGTCATCATGTAATCCGCGGCCTCTTCGGGCGTGGCGTCTTCAACCAATAGCTGATAGATTGCGCCCTGGATCGCGGCGGTATAGTCCGGGCTTTGATCGGACAACTGCTGATAGGGGATCTGGATGAAGAACTCGGCGCCCTCGGTATCGGCGATGATCTCCCGGGAGAGCTCGTTTTCGATGTTGCCATAGTTGCCGGAGGCGGCATACTGGCCCAGCACGCTGTTGGTAAACATCTCCGAGGCTTCCTGCTCGGCCAGCCAGTTGATGTAGGTGCAGGCGGCTTCCAGTTTTTCGCCTTCCACGGTCTTGTTGATGCCGTAGCCCATGATGGCGCCGTAATTGATGACGTAGGGATCCTCGGCGGTCTCGGTGGGCATAAAGAACCAGCCAAGGTCCAGATCGGGATTCAGGGATTCGATAACGGTCAATTCGAACGTACCAACGGGATAAATGGCCGCCATTTCAGAGGCGAACATC
>CAJFUU010000036.1 GCA_904420265.1 uncultured Clostridia bacterium | reverse complement strand
TTGCGCCGGCGTGGTGCTCGGCGGTCTGCTCGGCACGCTTTTGCGCGGCGGCATCCCGAAAAAGTATCAGACGGCGCTCAATCAGGTGTTGGCCTTGTGCGTGCTGGTCATCGGCGTGTCCGGCGCGATTGAGACGGCCAACGTGCTGATTGTCATCGTCTCAGCGGTGATTGGCACGCTCGTGGGCGAGCTTTTGCGCATTGAGCATGGCCTGGATAAGCTGGGTGAATGGGCGCAGGCACGCTTTTCGCGCGGCGAGGGCGGCTTTGCCGAGGGCTTTGTCAACGCTACGTTGCTCTTTTCCGTGGGCGCGATGGCCGTGGTCGGTTCATTGGAGGCGGGCTTGAGCGGCAATTCCGATACGTTGCTGGCCAAGTCGGTGATCGATACGGTGTCGGCGGTGATTTTCGCCTCCAGTTTCGGCATTGGCGTGGTCTTTGCCGCCATTCCCCTGACCATCTACCAGGGCGGCATCGCGGCTCTGGCCGGGGTGCTGGCCCCCTTCCTCACCGATGCGCTCATCAACGAGATGTCGGCGGTCGGTTCTCTGCTCATCATCGGCCTGTCCATCAACATGCTGGGGCTGACCAAAGAGCGTCTGCGCGTGGGCAACATGCTGCCCGCCATGCTCGTGCCCTGCGCCTATTTTCCCATCGCGGAGTGGCTGGGGAGGCTGTTTTGATGGATGCGCGGGAATTTTGCCTGCCCATTCCGCCGCTGAAACAGTGGCAGGCAGAAATAAAAAGGCGGCCGGCCCCGCTTTTCTCGGGCCTGAGCGCCGACGCGCCGGAGGGCGCGCGTTCGATCCGCCTGTTTGTCAGGCCCTATGCGCCCTTTGCTCCCGAGGCCGGGAAGCCGACGCTCTCGGCGTTTTATCTCGCCTCGCAAAGTCTCTATGAATCTGTGCGCACTGGCTGCGAGCGTCCTGCCTTCCGCCTGCCGCTCAAGCCCATCCTGGCGGGCTATGGCATCGGTGCGCGAGGCCGCAACAGCCTGATTTCCATCGCGGGCATGGGCACGTATTTTGCGGTGGAGGCGGCGTGGAGCACTGAAGAAGCTCCGTCCCGTTCGTGGACGGAGGAACCGCCGCTGGCGGAAGATTGCCAGGGCTGCGACCGCTGCCTGCGCGCCTGCCCAACCGGAGCGCTGGACGGAGAAGGGCATGTGGACACGTCTCGCTGCCTGCGGGCGCTGGCAGCCAAAAACGCGCCGCCCATGCCGGAGGCGGCCATGGCCATGACCGGCGCGAGCCTGTGGGGCTGCGATTTGTGCCAGCTGGCCTGCCCGCGCAACGCCGGCATTGCGCCCGTGCCCATGCCGGAGGAGGTGCGCAAGGCGATATCCCTTTCACGCCTGCTCGCGGGCGACACGCGCGATTTGGCGCCGCTTATTGGCACGAACTACGCGCGCAAGGCACGCATGCGCATCCGCGCCTGTCTTGTGGCGGCTTGTCTGCAAAAGAAAGAGCATCTCAGCGCCGTGCGCGCGCTGGAAAGCGACCCGCTTGTCGGCCCCTATGCGCGCTGGGCGGCGCGGCGGCTGGAAGGGGACGTTCAGGACGGTGTCGAGGCCGACACAAGGCGCTGACAAAGTCCGCAAATGCAAAGACGGTTTTGCCGGCTGCGGCGCAATTTGCCAGTCTGCCCGCTTTGCCAATGCCCCGCATGCGCACGACATTTTTCCGATTCCTGCTCGCGCTTTTCGTTTCCCCACCTGTCCCCCAGACACGGGCGGGGAAATTTTGTTTTATATGCGTATGGAAATCCCTTCCCGGGCATGGTATGATAGAGGGGCAGGTGAGGAGGAAAAAGTATGCAGTCCATCCGGGAAATATACAAGATCGGCCGCGGCCCGTCCAGCTCGCACACGATGGGGCCGGAGCGTGCCGCCATGCGCTTTCAAAAGAAGCACCCCGAGGCCGACCGCTTTGTGGTGCGCCTCTACGGTTCGCTGGCCAAGACCGGCAAGGGTCACGGTACCGATCGCGTGTTGACGACCACGCTCGCCCCCGTCAGGACAGACATCGAGTGGATTCCCGAGCCGGATTTTCCCCTGGAACATCCCAATACGCTGGACCTTCTGGCCTTTCAGGGCGAAGCGCAAACCGGCTTTCTGCGCGCCCTGAGCGTGGGTGGCGGCGACGTGCGCTATCCGGGAGAGGCGGAAGCGGAAAAGCGGGAAATCTATTCGCAGAACAGCTTTCATGAAATTGCGGAGATATGCAAGTCCCATAACCTGCGCCTGAGCGACTATGTGGAGGCGCAGGAGGGCAGGGAGATATGGGCCTTTTTGGAGGATGTGTGGCGGGCGATGAACGCCGCCGTGGACGAGGGCCTTTCCCGACGCGGCGTACTGCCCGGCGGATTGGGCGTGGAGCGCAAGGCGCAGTATCTTTTTCAGCAAAAGCACATCGACGAAAGCCCGGAGACGCGCGAAAACCGCATCGTCTGCGCCTATGCCTTCGCCATCAGCGAGCAGAACGCCGACGGC
>CAJFUU010000035.1 GCA_904420265.1 uncultured Clostridia bacterium | reverse complement strand
TATATGCGCCGCCGTTGCGACGAAGCCAGCCAGCGGACAGGCATGAACGTGACGCTGCTGGCCACGCCCGCTGAGGGGCTTTCCGGCCGTTTCGTCAAAATTGACCGCAAGATGTTCGGCGAGATTCCCGGCGTCACCGATCGGGAATATTACACCAACAGCTTCCATGTGCCGGTATACTACAACATCAGCGCTGTGGAAAAGATCAAAATCGAGGCGCCTTACCATGCCCTCACCAACGCCGGACACATCTCCTATGTGGAGCTGGACGGCGATACCACCCAGAACCTTGAGGCCTTCGAAAAGATTGTGCGCGTGATGAAGGAGAGCGGCATCGGCTACGGCTCGATCAACCACCCTGTCGATCGCGACCCGGTGTGCGGCTACAACGGCATCATCGGCGATACTTGCCCCAATTGCGGCCGTTCCGAAGAAGATCACCCCTTCGAGCGCATTCGTCGCATCACGGGCTATCTGGTCGGCACGCTGGACCGTTTCAACAACGCCAAACGCGCCGAGGAGCACGACCGCGTAAAACACAATCTCTAAGCTGAACCCGCCGCAAGCGCATTGTAGAGGCGGCTCCTTCCAAGGAGCCGCCTCAGTCAACAGACTGCCGGGCTGATGAGAAAGCCTGCAAGACAAGGAAGCAAACTTGCAGGCAAGGGCCTTACACGGACGCAAGCGACCGCAGACTGCCAGTGCAGCCGACGCAGGAAGCAAAATCTGCCCCTGCTTTTTTCTTTATCAGGGCAATTTTGCGGTTACGGGTTTTGCCAGCATTCTTGGGGCGGCCCTTTCCATGCGGCCGTCTTTGGCGTTATGGAGCCGCTTGCTGTGAAATGCGCAGATTGGGCACGGCGTGAAGCATGCGTTTTGGCGAATAACGAGCGGCGTTTCCATGACTACGCGCTTGGCGGAGGGATGCAGGCTGCGGCCGAAGAGGTCGGAGGATAACCGTGCGCTGCTCAAGCAGTTGGGGGCTGCAGAACAGGCCATAATTGGCATCTCAAATTGGAGCACATAGGAATAGATTTTCTATCCCTATCGTACAGAAAAATAATAAATCCCAGCTTCCTCACTATATAGAAATGTGTACTGGTAGCCATCTTCTGCGTACATATAGAAGCGCTCCGGGACGAAATTGTCCAGATTGAGGAATGTTACCATTTTGGCGAACGCATCATCAAACGCATCTTCTGAAGGCGCGCCTTCTACGTCCCGGATCGCCAACGCCATGGCGGTGACGTACGCGGCGACGTGCTCCGCCGGGAAGTCTGCGGCCATGTAGAGATTATAGCCGTCGCTGGCATCCAGAGAGATTGATCTTGAACCGTAGGTATAATCCGAAAACACATAGGAATCGCCGGGGAAAAACCGGCTTTCCCCCCGCCGCCTCTCCGGGAAGCGGCATGGCGATCAGGCCATTTTCACCAAGTATCTCACAGAAGCGATAGCTAACATCCCGCAAATTGCCCGAAACGCTGGAGGCCAACGCTTCCTGCGTGGAAACAAGTTGTTGTCGAAGTTCGAGTGTTGATGGCGCTGACAAACTGCTTTCTTCCGCAAGAACCGAGAAGCGCAGCAAAAGAAAAGCGAGGAATCCGCAGCATAGCTTCTTCATAAATAGACACCCTGTGAGAGAGGATTATACGCCTTTATACCACAGAACTTCTCAAATATCAACGAAGGCGTGCATTGAACTGTACCAGCAGGAGAAAAGCAGTATAAATACGCATGACCCAGAAAAATGAACGGCGCAGAGCATGGCAATCCCCTCCGCAGCGGCCAGCGCATATACGGTGGAGCAATCTCAAAAGCGCAGAAATATCTGGCGATTTTGCGCCGAACCCGATACGGGTATGGACCGAAACCCCCTACGCTCCGCCGCCCTTGCCATAACGGGTGCGGTATTCGCGGGGCGTCATGTGGAAAAAGCGCTTGAAAATCTGCCCATAGTGGCTTTGGCTGTTAAAGCCTACCTCAAAACATATCTCGGCGATGGATTTGTCTGTATCCAGCAACATCTGCGCCGACATGGAAGCCCGATAGCGCAGCAAATAGGCTGTTGGCGTGACGCCAAGCGTCTTTTTGAAAGCGCGCAGGCATTCGCGCTCCCCTACGTTGGCCGCGGCGGCGATGTCGGCAAGTTGGATGGGCTCCGCATAGCGCAGATGGATGAAATCCAGCATCTGCTTGGCGCGCTCTTCAGATGCCTCAGGCGCTCCTTCATAGGAAAGCATGGCGGCGCGCATATTGCGCACAATGTGCCAAAGGCATTCCGTCAGGCGCGCGCGCACCATCAGTTCAAAGCCGTACTTGCCTTCGTCATAAGTCAGAAACGCCTCGCGCAGGCACTGCAAAACGGACTTTTGCCACTCCACTTCAGGGCTGAGGCGCAGGATTTTTACCGCGCCGGAGCGAATCAGCGGCATGACGTAACGCCGGGCAAACACACTGTCTTCACGCCCCGCCAGCATGTTGTAATCCAGCACCAGGGAAATAATCCGGCAGCCCTCGTTGCCGACGATGCTCAGGGCGTGCAGGGCTTCCGCATTGACGAACATGCCCTCTCCAGCCTTGATGACAAAGGAACCCGTGGCAAAGCGCACGCGCGCAGCGCCGCCCACCACCATGCTCAGTTCAATTTCTTCGTGCCAGTGCCATGTGATAGCATTGGCGGGATAGAGTGCAATATCATTAAAGTATGCGCCGCAGGGAAACCCCAAACTCCCGTGTACTGCGGCCTCTCTTCGGTCTGGCGAAAGCGTCAGAGATGTTTTTTGTTGCATCTTTTTTCCTCTCTATTGTCGGGATATTGATAATTGTCGGCGACATTCGAATAGATTTCCGTCCGCAAAACGGGTAAGATATAGCCACAGGGACGGAAACGAACCGAGGAGGGATGTTCCATGAAACTGTATAATATCTACAATACCGAGAGCTTCTACAAGGTGATTGATTCTTGCCAGGCTCCCGTGCTGGTAGCCGCTTCTGACGGCCGCAGCGAAGATTTCCGCAACAACACACTGCTGCGCGAGGTTGTGGAAAATGCTTCCCGTGGCGAAGGCATCTCGGAAATCGAGTTGCACACCAGCTGCGCCGAGGATACTGGCCGCCTCATCAAGTACATGACCTACGGTTATAGCGGGTCTGCTTACGAAAAGAAGTCCGCATAAATGGAACGGAAAGACGTAATATACTAAAGCGCCCGGGTTGTCCCTGCCGGGCGCGCAGTTTTTTTGGAGGGAACGCCGGCCGCGAAGCAATGCGGCCGGCGATTTTTGGAATGCTCAGCCGAAAAGCGCCAACCTGTCCAAAACCAGGATCAGCGCCAAGTGCGCCGGGTAGAAAAGATAAAACACCCATTTGTTGAGGCGTATGCGCGTATTGGTGCGAATGTAGATAAGCGGTAGCGCCAATACGGCGAACATCTGCGAACCAAAGCGCACGCCAAACAGCGAATAGGCGCTGCCCTGCAAGCCCCACCAGGCCATGAAACCGGCCACCACCGGCAAAGAGACAAGCGGAACCTGACAAAACAGGAAGAACAGCAGCATGAGCAGAATGCCGTTGAAGCCATAGTCCAGCCTGTCCTGGATAATCCACACCAGCAGCAGCGTCGCCGCTGTAAAAACCAGATGCCGGTCGCGGATTGACCACAGCAAAATCAGTCCCAACGCCAGCGAGAGCAATATGCTGGGGTCGTCCCAACTGTGCACGTAGAAATTCAGCGCCGCGCCGATGGGATTTTCCGCAAAGGAAACGGCGTACATGGCGGCGTTGGTGTGATGCATCGCCACCACATAGAGGGGCTGCACAAGCAGCGCCATCAGCACAATGCGCTTGATATAGCGCAGTATATCGTGCGTATACACGCAACCGACCGTCAAACAATAAGCGTAAATTGGAAATGCGATGCGGCCGATAATGCGCATAACGCGATATTGCGGGAAGATGATGGCGCCCAAATGGTCAATCAGCATCGTGACCATGGCCACCACCTTCAGAAAACCGGTGTCGGTATTGAGCCGCACCTGCATGCCCTCGAACGGCCAGGGAATGCTCAAGTTGCCTTTTTTCGCCATGCCACTACCCCAACGCGCGCACGGCCAGCAGCAAAGAACCGACAGCGCCGCTGTTGTTGCCCAGCGCCGGGGGCACGATGTAGCGGTCGATATTCTCCAGGATGGCCGGATGCGCCACATATCCGCCCAGGATTTCCTGTGTGCGCACGCGCACCAGCGGGAAAAGCTGCTCCTGATGCATTACGCCGCCGCCCAGGACGATCTTTTCCGGCGAAAGCATGACGATGGTATTGACGCACATCTGCGCCAAATACTCGGCTTCGATCTTCCAGGCAATGTGGTCCGGGGGCAATTCGCGGGCGCTCACGCCCCAGCGCTGTTCGATGGCCTTGCCGCAGGCCATGCCCTCCAGGCATCCATCGTGATAGGGACAAAAACCATGCGGCGCGGGATCGTCCGGGTGCGGGCGCATAACCATGTGGCCCATTTCCGGATGCACCAAGCCGTGTTGCAGCATGCCATGATAATATGCGCCGCCGCCCACGCCGGTGCCGACCGTATAGTAGACCAGGCTTTCGCAACCCCGGCCCGCGCCCAACAGCGCCTCGCCCAGCGCCGCGCCGTTGACATCCGTATCAATGCCCACCGGCACGCCCAGCGCATCCATCAGCATGGCGCGCATGGGCACGTTTTGCCAGCCGGGCTTGGGAGTGGTGGTAATATTGCCGAATGTCGGCGAATTTTCATTCAGGTCCAATGGGCCAAAACAGCTCACGCCCAGCGCCTCAATGCCCCGTCCGCTAAAATATGCAATGATGTCGCGCATGGTTGGTTCCGGTTCCCGGGTGGGAAAACTCTCCCGCTCGAAAATCTCGCCCTTTTCGTTGCCCAGGGCGCAGACCATCTTGGTTCCTCCGGCTTCCAAGGCTCCCAGCAGCACGGTCATCCCTCCAATCTTGCTCTTTTTTCTATCATATACTTTTCCGGGCGATTCGTCAACCCGAAAAACACCGAAACTTGACATGAACCCGGTTTGGGGGTATACTGCCCGTAACGTTTGAGGAAAAGGGAGGATGAAGATATGCGTGCAATGCGCCAAAAACGTGCGGTAGCCACGGCAGATAAAATTTATACCGGGGGTGAACGCAGTACGACATAAGGAGGAACATATGAGCCGCTTTCCCGACCCCAACACAGTTTTCCCCAATGAATACGGCACTACATGCTTTTTGAAAAACGTAATTACAGCGCCGAATATATTCGTGGGCGACTACACTTATTACGACGACGCAGAGGATCCAACCGCCTTTGAGCGCAAAAACGTGTTGTTTAACTGGCCTGCGTTTGGCGACAGGCTCGTCATCGGCAAATTCTGCGCCATTGCCAGCGGCGTGCGCTTCATCATGGGCAGCGCCAACCACCGCATGTGCAGCGTCAGCACTTATCCGTTTTCCGTCTTTGGCGGGGCCTGGGCGGAGAACACGCCGCCGCATCTTTCCCAGCTTCCCTTTAAGGGCGATACAGTCGTCGGAAACGACGTGTGGATTGGCAGAAAGGCCGTGATAATGCCCGGCGTAAAGATCGGCGACGGGGCAATCATCGCCGCCTATAGCGTGGTCGCCCGGGATGTGGAACCGTATACGCTGGTGGGCGGCAATCCCGCCCGGCTGATTCGCAGGCGCTTTGACGAGGAACTGACGCAAATGTTGCTCAACTTGCGCTGGTGGGACTTTGCGCCGGAGGAGCTCGCGGACTTCCTGCCCGTGCTCTGCGAAGGAGATTTGAAAGCGGCCCGCGCAGCGATTCGGGCAAAACTTGAAAAATAAGAGCCGGTGCGGTCGTGAATGATTTTGCGTTCTCCGTGTGGGAGCGTTGTGTCAACGCAATGCCAAAGCGGCGTGATTTAAGCGCCCATTCCCAAATGCGGGCGCAGGATTTGTCGCGGATTTTTGCGGCCGGAGCGTATTTTGAGGCCGCTCCTCTCCATACGCAAAACAGCGGCGCGGAATGCGAAGGTTTTCGCATCCCGCGCCGTTTGCGTCAGACATATCCCGCTTATGGCTTTGCCCGCGGTTTGAAAATCAGCGCGTTGAGCAACCCGAAAAACACCGCCGAGGCAATGCCCGCCGCCGCGCGCGTTACGCCGCCGGCCAGTGCGCCAAGAATGCCGTAACTGTTGACCGCCTCAATTGCGCCCATGGCCAGCGTATAGCCAAAGCCCGTCAGCGGCACGGTCGCCCCTGCGCCGGCAAAGTCCACCAACGGCTTGTAAACGCCAATGCCCGTGAGCACCACGCCCGCCGTTACAAACAGCACCAGTATGCGGGCGTTGGTCAGTTTTGTGGTTTGAATCAGCACCTGGCCGATTACGCATATCAGCCCGCCGACCACAAAGGCCTTGACAAAATCCCAGAAAACGTCCATTCATTTCACCTCCAGCCGCACGGCGTAGGCAACGCCAGGGATGGTTTCGGCCTGCATGGTGCTTGTAGGGCTGAGCATCGCCCCTGAACCGGTAACGAGAATGCGCTTAAGTTCCCCTTGCTCCATGCGTTTCATCAGCCAACCGCACGTTACCGAAGCCACGCAGCCGCAACCGCTGCCGCCGGCGTGCGTATCCTGTTCCTGGTAAAACAGCGAGGCGCCGCAGTCCACCAGCGTTTCAGGCGGCAGGGGCCTGCCGCTTTCGCGAAACAACTCCAGAAGGATGTCGCGGCCAATCCAACCCAAATCTCCGGTGGCAATGAGGTCAAAATCGTCCGCCGTCGCCCCGGTGTCGTCCAAATGGGCAGCAATGGTGGATTGCACCGCCGGGGCCATGGCCGCGCCCATATGGTTTGCGTCTTTGATTTTATAATCAATGATGCGTCCCAACGTTCCGGCGGTCACGTAAATTCCCGCGCCCTCTCCTGCCCGCAAAAGCGCGCAACCCGCCGCTGTGGCCGTCCAATGGGCCGAAGGCGGGCGCTGCGTGCCCATTTCCAAGGGGAAGCGGAACTGCCGTTCTGCCGTACAGAAGTGGCTGGATGCGGCGCAGAGGGCGTTTTCCAAAAATCCCGCGCTGATGAGCGCCGAGGCCAGCACCAGCCCCTCCACAAATGTCGAGCAGGCCCCATACAGGCCTACAAACGGCAGCCCCAGGGCCCGGGCGGCAAAACCGGTGGCGATAATTTGGTTGTTGAGGTCGCCGGAAAAGAAGGCCTGCGTCTCTTCCTGCGTCAGGCCGCCGTCGCGCATGGCGCGTCCGGCGCAGCGGCGCAACATCTCGCTCTCCCCCAGCTCCCAGGTTTTTTGGCCGAACAGGTCGTCTTGCGAGGCTTCATCGAAATATGCCGCCAGCGGCCCCTGGCTCTCCTTGGGGCCGACAATGGAGGCATGCGCGGCGACGCGCGGCGGATGTTCGTATACAAAGGTCTGCTTTCCAGCCCTCACAGCAACCACTCCTTTACCGCCCAGTAAATTACCCCGACGACAATGGAAGAACTGATGCCGTAGGTAAGCACCGGCCCGGCGATTTGGAACAGTTTTGCGCCCAGTCCCAGAACCATACCCTCGCGGCGGAATTCGATGGCTGGCGCGGCCACGGAATTGGCAAAGCCCGTGATGGGCACCACGGAACCTGCGCCCGCGTATTTGCCGATGCGGTCGTATACGCCGATGCCGGTGAGCGTCGTGCCCAGAAAAATCAAAGCGCAGCTTGTAAACATGGGGGCGGTCATTTCCCCCAACTCCAGCGTCTGCGCAAGCATTGTCAGCGCCTGCCCGATAACGCAGATCAGGCCGCCCACCCAAAAAGCGCGCACGCAGCCGCGCAGGTGACGCGAATTGGGCGTCAGTTCGTTGACGACTTTCGCATAGTGTTGTTCCTGTGGCGTTCTGTTTTCGCTCATGGCCGTTCCTCCTTCGTGCGCAGCGTTACATCGGCGCGGCGGGCGCACATGCGCGTTTCCCGGTCGCCAGGTCTGCGCTTGTATTCAAGCGCGTAAGTGGGCACGCTCTGCCGGGGGTCAGACATAAAACCGCC
>CAJFUU010000034.1 GCA_904420265.1 uncultured Clostridia bacterium | reverse complement strand
GCTCGTCCTGGCCCAGCATACGCGCCACTTCCACGCCGCTGATGGCCTCGCCGTTTCCGTAACTGTGTACGGCATAAGCGGCCTTGACGCGGTCCAGCGCCCGCATGGCGTTGGTCTTTTCGTGTTTTTCCCGCATGCGAAGACCTCCCTTACAGGCAATCGAGCATTTGCCGCGGGTTTTCCGCCGCCTTGACTTTGCCAAAAGCGCGCTGGATGACGCCCTGCTCGTCGATAAGATAGGTGGTGCGCACCACGCCCATGGTCTTTTTGCCGTACATGTTCTTTTCCTGCCATACGTCATAGGCCTGAATGGCGGCAAGTTCAGGGTCGGAAAGCAGCGTAAAAGGCAGACCGTACTTTTCCTCGAATTTTTTGTGCGAGGCCACGCTGTCCTTGCTCACGCCCAGCACTACCGCGCCTTTTTCCATGAATTGCGGATACAATTCGCCAAAGGCGCAGGCCTGCTTGGTGCAGCCGGCAGTGTTGTCCTTGGGATAAAAATAGAGGATGACTTTTTTGCCGCGGTAATCCTCCAGCGCGTGCATCTGTCCATTCTGGTCCGGCAGGGAAAAAGACGGGGCGGGTATTCCAACAGACAGCATAAAACAACCTCCACATGCATTTTTGTATAATCATGAGATTTGCGGGCCGGGAAACGCGCCGCAAAGTCTCGATTCCATTCGCGAAACAGAGACGCCTGCATACTCGATGACGCGGCGATGCAAAATCAGGCCCTGAGCTGTGTCGCCAAATTCCTTAAATGCGCAATTTCGGCGTCCTTTGCGCCATTATGGCGCTATGACTGGCGGAAAATTCCTTGGAAATCGCGGATTTTTCCTTTTCAGACACACTCCGGCAGGCTTTGCGACGATGCATTTATATACGCCCGCGGCCTTGTCAAATTCGCAGGCGCCTGGCGTGTAAACAGCGCCGGCTTTTCATTGCCTGCCATGGGCCGCAGTATTTGCCTTTCGCCACGCCCACGTCGATGTTTAAATTTCTTCGGTATATTTTGCGCTTGGTGGTCGTCACATTTCCCCTTCCTTTGGTTGGCGTATGTCCAAATGCTCCAGGGCGAACTCCAAAGCCAGGGAAATCAGTTCGTTGCGCGTCCGCCCCGTTTTTTCCGCCGCTTCATCCAGGGCCTGCAACATATCCCGCGGTATCCGCATAGATACCACGGTGGAAGGGGCCGTATATTTCCTTGGGGCTATTTGAAATTTTGGAGTGTTTTCCCGTGCCAATTTTCCATCACAACCTTCGCTTCCAAGTGTAATACAGATGTATAGCAAAGTCAATAGGAAGCGCGTTTTTCCGACGCTTTGAAGCGGCGGAGCACAGGCCATGCGTCCCTTTATATGCAAAGCCCACATTTCCACGGAAATGCGGGCTTTGTTTGCGTTTGGCAAGGCGCAATTTGCGCTGCCTGGCGTCGCCGTTTCCAACGCTTATTTGACGGCGTTGACCAGTTCGACGGCCGCGGCGTGCACAGTCTGGGCGGCGCCGGCGCTGATGGCGGTAACGGCTTCGGCAGCGGCCTCGTCGCTTTCAGCCTCGGCTACAGCGGTTTGCATCTGGGCATAGGCGTCGTAGCACTGCTGCTGCATGTTTGCGATTTGCGCGTCGATTTCGGCAATCTGTTCGTCGCTCAAGTTGCCAAATTCCACCAGATTGGAGAGGGCGTCGAACGTCCAGTACATGGAATCGGCCCAGTTTGCGGGCAGGGCGCGGAAGCCCTCCACAGTTTCGCGGCCTTCCTCAGTGCGCACGGTGGTTGTGGTAGCGTAGTAGATGTCGGCATCGGCCGGCTCTTCCTCGGTAAACACGGCCTCCTCGGTGCTGAGCTGGTAGCCCTCATAGGTGTCGGTGGTCAGCATCGGGTAGTAGGGCACAAAGGGACTCCAGCCGGCGTTGTCCATGGATACCCATTCCACGGTGTCGGTAGCGCCGTCCTCGGGGAAAATCTGGAAAATGTGGGTTTCGAGATTGCGGGAAGAAGCGATGCCGTCGATGTCATAGTAGCCCACGACATCCGCGATGGAGTAGGCGTGATCCAGCGTGATGTTGGTGTACATCGGCACGATGTTGCCCTCCGCATCCACGTTGGAAATGGTGTAATCCGCGGCGGCGGGCTCTTCAGAAGCGGTCTCGGCATTGAAGTAGGCAAGGGCGCTTACCATGCGGCTGTTGGCCGTCTGGTCGGAGCAATAGGAGGCCACATAGTCGATGGTGTTGGCCTCGGCGTCGCCGACGTAGCTGCCGGCCTCCTGCGCCACGGCGATCAGGTTTTCAGAGGCAATGACGTTTTCGGTGTCGTCAAGGTCAATGAGGCCAATGATGGCCATGTTCGGCTGCGCAAAGGCCATGGAGCTGCTCAGCTTCAGGGCGATGTACTGATGACCGGTGACGTTTTCGATGTACCAGGTTTCGTTCTGGTCGGCAATAAACAGTCCCGAGCCGCCATTGCAGCCCGCATCGTCATAAATGCTCAAAAGCAGTTCCACGCCTTCCTGCGCGGTGGCCGCTTCGCTGAGCAGCACGGTGACGATTTCAGCCTCCTCAATGCCCGCGTCCTCAAAGGGATCGACGCCTTCGACGGCCTCGGTGCCGCCGATGGTTTCGGTGGCGCTGATGGTTACGCCCATTTCGTTGGTGCCGGCCGCCTGGTAGGGCGTATGCTCATGCGTGCCGCCGCAGTCCGGGCAGACGCCGCCTACGCCGTCGCCGTTGTCGTCGCTGAAGGCGGTATAACCGTAGCTGTCATGGGTGAAGGTGTAGGTAAAGCCGTAGCAGCCGCTATAGGCCTCTCCGGCGGCATGGTTGCCGGCGGGACTTACGTAAAACACCTTGTTGTAACTGTTGGAAATGTCCTCAGAGCGGGCAAACATTGTGGAGCCGTCCTCGGTGAGGTCCGAACCGACATAGATGGCCGTGCAGGCCAGGGCGCCTACCGAGGAAAGGCACAGCGCCAGAACGATTGTCAGGGAAAGCAGAATTTTCAATTTGGCAGATACCATGGAAATGCACGCTCCTCGCTGAAGTGGATGAAAGCATTATAATGTATTTTTATTCAATTGTCAAGTAATAAATATGCAAAATATTGAAGCGCGTTGCATGCGTTTTTGCGCGAAAGGCGTTTGCGCATTGCCCTTTACGTGCGGCGCGGTTATATAACGGTTTTGACGTTGAGATAGGCGAGACATGCTTGAAGGGCGCTCGCTGCTTGAGACGAGGGCGTTCGCCCGGAACCAACGCGGCTGCGCCTGTGCCGGAGCGAAACAGAGGGATGCTTACTAATTTGCTGCTGGTACATAACAAAACAGTACACTATAAAGCTGCTTATGAAAGCGCTCGGCTCTTCGCGATAGGCGCGTACACAGAAGCCGGCGGCGGCATCGTCATCGGCTGTTCGCTGCGCATGGGGTCAAAATTCCGCTTTCAGAATTGACGCGAAAACAAAAATATTGCAAAAGGAGTTCAAATCACGCCGCGGCCGTTCGGAAAGATCGCACATCCCAAAGCTGCATAAAAACAACCGCGGGATATTGCCTCGCGGTTGCGGCCTGCCAAAAATGGATGCATCCCATAGCTTCTGTTTCGCTGCATTCTTTATAGGCCGGCGTGCCGTTTTTCCAAACGTTCAGCGCGCGATTCAGGCATTGCGGGAAAGCAAAGATACCGTCTCCACATGCCCCGTATACGCAAACATATCCACCGGTTGGGCGTAGTCCAAGCGATAGCCGCCCATTGCAAGCGTTTTGAGATCGCGTGCCAGCGTTCCGGGGTCGCAAGAGATATAAGCAATCCGGTGAGGCGCGGCTTTGATCAGCGCCGCCAGCACCCGGGAATCCGCGCCGCGTCGCGGCGGATCCAGCACGGCGGCGGCGAAGGCTTCTCCGTTTGCAACCAGGCGGGGAATCTCCTGCGCCGCGTCGCCAAGGAGGAAGCGGGCGGCGCCATCAAGGCCGTTGCGCCGAGCGCTTGCGCGGGCGTCGAGTATAGCGGGAGGCACAATTTCTACGCCTGTGGCGCGAGCGCCGCGCGAGGCCAGCAAAAGCGTAATGGTACCCGCGCCGCAATAGGCGTCCAACACCGGCTCATTCTTTTCAAGCCGCAGTGCGTCCAGCGCCAGAGCGTACATGCGCTCGGCCTGCGCGGCGTTGACCTGGAAAAAACTTTGCGGCAATAGCGCAAAGCGCAGGTCAAACAGCCTTTCTTCAAGGCGTTCTTCTCCCGCGAGCAAGCGGCATTCGCCGTCCAGTGCGTGCGCGGGGCGGGGTTTGAGGCGGCAGTAATACAGGGACTGCACGCCGGGAAAGGCGCGGATGGGCGGCTCCTTGCCTGTGCCGCAAAGCGTAAGCATCACCTCGCCCTGCCGGTTTACGCGGGTAACGGCGCCGCGCAGGGCGCGCAAATCCATTTGCGCAAGCCGTTGCAGGACGCGCACGCTTTCCTTTCGCTGCAAAAGGCAGTCCCGCAGGGGCACAAGGTCGCGGCTCCCAGCGCGCACAAGGCCGATTTTGCCGCCGGAGATGGCGTATTCCGCCTTGTTGCGGCAGCGCAACGGCTCAGGCATGGGCAGCGTTTCCAACACGCGCGGCGCTTCCAGGCCACCGATGCGCGTGAGCGCGTCTACCACACGCTGCCGTTTGAGGCGCAGCGTTTCCGCATACGTCATGTGCCTGGCCTGGCAACCGCCGCAGACGCCAAAGGCCGGGCAGTCTGGCTCGACGCGTTCGGGGGAGGCTTCGCGCACGACCAGAAGCCGCGCTTCAACATAGCGGCCGCAATCGCGAACGATCTCTGCATCCACCGTTTCTCCGGGAATGGAAAAGGGGACGAACGCGACGCGCCCGTCCCGCAGACGGCCGACGCCCTGAAGCTGCGCGCCGGTTCCCGTGATGCGAAGGGTTTCCATTATTTGTATTTGGTCATGACCGCCATGACGTTGATCAGTTCGGCGATCTCCGTATCGGCGGCGTGTTCACCCTTCTGCACTTCGCTGAGGGGCACTTCAATAATACGGTTGCCGCGCTCGCCCACGGCCAGGCCGCCCTGGTCGTCGCGCAAAAGTTCCACGGCCCGCGCGCCCAGGCGGCTGGCGAGGATGCGGTCGCGCCCGGAGGGGCTGCCGCCGCGCTGTATGTACCCCAGCACCGTAGCGCGCGTTTCGTGGCCGGAGAGCACCTCAATGATCTCCGCGATTTGCGAACTGGTGAGG
The DNA here is from genome assembly GCA_904420265.1 of uncultured Clostridia bacterium. Lineage (GTDB taxonomy): Bacteria > Bacillota > Clostridia > Christensenellales > Aristaeellaceae > Pullichristensenella. The sequence goes on along the minus strand of CAJFUU010000034.1, from coordinate 1,208 downwards.
TGTTCGGTGGAGATGTGGCTGAGCTTTTCGTTTTCGGAGCAAATTTTGGCGACATCGCTGGTCTGCGACTGCATCGCGCCCTCGGCGAAGACAATAATCATAGACGTCTTGCCGCGCAGCACGCCCCACTTGACGCGCTCGGCAATTTCCTCGATGCTCCAGGGAATTTCAGGCACCATGACCATTTCCGCGCCACAGGCGAAGGCCGTATGCAGGGCGATGTCGCCACAGTTGCGGCCCATGACGGTGATAAGGCTGGCGCGCTCATGGGAATCGCTGGTTTCGCGCACGCGGTTGATGCACTCGCAGGCGGTGTTGAGGGCGGTGTCAAAGCCGATGGTGTAATCGGTATAGGCCAAATCGTTGTCGATGGTACCGGGCACGCCGATGGTGGGCACGCCCAGGGCGTTGAGGGCCGCGGCGCCTTTGTAGGTGCCGTCGCCGCCGATGCACACCAAGCCTTCCACGCCCAGCATGCGCAGGTTTTCCACGGCTTTTTTCTGATATTCTATGTCCAGAAAGTCCAGGCAACGGGCGGTACGCAAAAAGGTGCCGCCGCGGTGGATTTTGTCCGACACGCTGCGGGAGGTCAAAATTTCAAAGTCGTCATGCTCGTCTTTGCTGCGCATCAAAACGCCGTTGTAGCCGCGCTTGAAGCCAATGACGGACATCTCGTTTTGAATGCTGGTGCGCACCACCGCGCGGATGGCGGCGTTCATGCCCGGCGCGTCGCCGCCGGAGGTCAATACGCCAATTCTCCTCATCTGCAAGCCCCTTCCTAAAGGTTGTTGTCCAGCAAAAACTTGCGCGCCTCCACGGCCTCAGAACTGAGCACCAGCAACTCGAACGTACCGTCCGGCTGCGTGCCGCTCACCGCCCTGCGGCGCACAAGGAATCCCTCCGCTGCAAGCAACGTTTCCACGCTGTCTGCCTGGCGGGCGCCGCGAGCCATGTATATGACCATCCAGAGTGCGTCATCCGGCTTCATTTTCCCGCCTCCCGCTGAAAGAATCAAAATAATTATATACCCTATATGCCCAGAAGTCAAACAAAGCCTGCGAATTGGCGCGTATTTTCGCCATTTTTCACATGACGCTTCCCGCAGTGCGGCGCTTCCGGCGCGGAATACCGGCCAGGTTGCGCGCTTTCAGGGAGAAAAGGAAATCCTGACGCGGGCGTGCCGCCATAGATTGCGGCTTGAGGATCCG
>CAJFUU010000033.1 GCA_904420265.1 uncultured Clostridia bacterium | reverse complement strand
GGCGGATATTGAAGATTCCCTCTTCCGCGCGGACGATGCGCGTTGAAGATCGTGCAGAACCTTCCGGCAACGCTCTCTATCCGAACTTCGGTCCGCGCAAGGTGGCGTCTGCGCGGATATGGGCAATGCCGTTACCGACGCCGCCGCTTACCGGCGGATATTGAAGATTCCCTCTTCCGCGCGGACGATGCGCGTTGAAGATGGCACAAAACCTTCCGGTAGCGCTCTCCATCCGAACCTCAGTCCGCGCAAGGCGGCATCTGCGCGGATATGGGCAACGCCGTTACCGACGCCGCCGCTTACCGGCGGATATCGAAGATTCTCTCTTCCGCGCGGGCGACGCGCGTTACAGATTGTGCAAAACCTTCCGGCGGCGCTCTCCGTTCAAACCTCAGTCCACACGCGAGGCGGCATCTGCGCGGATATGGGCAACGCCGTTACCGGCGTCGTCGCTTAATTGGCGGATATCGAAGATTTCCTCTTCCGCGCGGACACAATGTCCCTGCGTGTCAAATAGCTGCTGTCGTTTCGCTCTATGGAACCGTCGACCTCTTCAGGACGCGGCGCGCCATCGCCTCCGGCACGAATCCGTCTTCGGCCTCCAGCGCTACGCTCAAACCGGCCTGCCGACAGGGCGGCGCAGGAAAGGTGTTTGTTGTTTTCCCAGACGGCATAAATGCGCTCCACGGCCTTCAGGGCATAGCCGCCGTCGCGTCCGCCGGGATCAAGGCGCTTTAGCAGGACATATTTTCGTCGCCGCCGCCGGCGCTTTCCGCGCAGAAATTCGCGGCATCGTCAGGACGGTCGCAGGCGCACGCATACCCTCGCCGGACCGCGCCTTCAAGCGCAGCTTTCGCCGGATGTTCCTCTCCTTGAACATCTCAAGGATTGCGCTTGCACGAAAGCGCGTCCGGCCTGAGGCGCAAGACGGTTACAGCCTCCCCCTGCTCCGGGCTTACGGATATTTTCCGTCCCGCCTGATGCAGCAGAATGCGCTCGAGGGCGCGCGCCTTTTCCGCGGCGTCTTTGAGAAACGTAATTTCGCCTGAGCCGACGACGCTTTCGTAAAAATAGCTGTACGCGCAGGGCGTCTGGCCCTCTCTGAGCCCGTGCGCGCCGTCCATTTCAAAACCTACGCGGGGATCGGCGCGCAAAAGGTCGATTTTGCGGCCTTCATTCGCGCAATGCAGGTAAAACACGGGCAGGCCGTCCGTCATTTCCCAGCCGAAATTCATCGGCACGATATAGGGCGCGCCGGCCGCGTTCAGGCCCAGGCGCAGCACTTTGCAGCGATCAATAACGGCGCGGATCTCCGCCGGGTTCGTTACCTGTCGCTCTTTTCTGCGCATATTGGCAGCCTCCTTTGTCAAGCGCCATCAACGGCGCGCAAAACCGCCGTCCATGCGGACAGACGCCTGCCGCCGCAAAAGGCAATGCCGGCGTTTTCATACGTGCGCGCATCCTGAAACAACAGCGTTTCCTGCCCGGAATACAGGCCATTTTCCGCAACATAGTGAGAAAAGATAGCTTTTCCGGCAATTTCAAACGCGCCTTTAAGCGCGCCCAGCGCGGGATTGACGCTTGTCCAGGCAAACCTGTCCGGCGCGTCCGTCTCCGCGATCTGGTAATCGTTGCAAAACCGCAGCGGGTTTTCGGCGCAGACATCCAGAAAGCCGTTCAGCCGCCAGATGCGCCCATCGCGGACGATTTCCGATTCTCCACGCAGCGGAAAAGCGCGCCCTTCCGCATCGAAATACATTCCGGTTGCCGTCCACTTCAGGCTTTCGAACAAATAAGTATGCCCCGCGAAGGCGGGCGGTTTTTCCATGGAGAAGTTGACCAGCGCAACGCCTTTGCGCACAACGCGTTGCGCGCGCAAAAGCCTGTAGCCGCGCTGCAGAAAGAAAGACAGCGCCGTGATGGAGGCGTGCACGCGAACGGCGCCGCCGCCGGCGTGCGCTTCAAGCCGGTCGCACAGGGCCGTGGCTATGCCCTGGCCCTGGAAATCCCTGTGTACGTAGAGACGGTCCAGATAGCCCGTTTCGTCAATGTCGCCAAACCCCACAATTTCGCCGTCCAGCAGCGCCACCAACGCGAAGTGTTCTTCCAGCGAGCGCGCCCAGGCCGCGCGGTCAGGCTGACCGTCCGCCCAGGCGTTCACCTGTTCGGCGGTATAGTCGCCCAGGTTGACGCCGTGCACGGTATCGTAAAACAGGCTGAGCAGCGCCTCCAGGTCGCCGCGTTCATAGGCGCGTATCTCCATTGCGTCCTCCCCAAAGTCCTTTTTCATATTGTAGCATTTCCACGCCGCACTTTCAAGCAAAACGGCGGGAAAGCGCGCTCTCCCGCCGGCAAAGAGAGGTTTAAATTTTCCACTGGCTGCTTTTCTGTTGCAAAGCGTACAGGCTTGCGTATACGCCGCCCTTTTGCATCAATGCTTCGTGCGTGCCCTGCTCGGCCACGCGGCCGCCGGAGAGCACCACAATTTTGTCGGCGCCGGCCACAGTGCGCATGCGATGGGCGATGACCAAAACCGTCTTGCCGCGCACCAGGCGGGAAAGCGCGGCCTGCACGGCGGTTTCGCACTCCACATCCAAACTGGCCGTGGCCTCGTCCAGCAAAATGACCTCCGCATCCTTCAAAAGCGCCCGGGCGATGGAAATGCGTTGGCGTTCGCCGCCGGAAAGCGTGGAGCCGTTTTCGCCGATGACCGTATTGTAGCCCTGCGGCAGCCGGGAAACGAATTCGTCGCACTGCGCGGCCCGGGCGGCGGCGAGCACTTCCTCGTCCGTAGCCTCGCGGCGGCCGAGACGGATGTTTTCCATGATGGTGTCGCGGAAGAGCACTACGTCCTGAAAAACGATGGCATAGTGCGTGAGCAGCGCCTCCGGTTCCACGCCGGACACGTCCACGCCGCCCAACGTGATTTTGCCGCCGTCCACATCCCAGAAGCGCGCCGCCAGCTTGGCTGCGGTGCTCTTGCCGCCGCCCGAGGGGCCGACCAGCGCCGTAACCTCGCCCTGACGGGCGGTAAAGGAAACGTCTTCCAATACGCCTTCGTCCTTGTTGTAGGCAAAGCGCACATGGTCAAAGACGATGTCAAAGCCCCGGGGCCGATAATTTGAGACGCCGGTTTGCACGGGTTGCTCTTCAATTTGGCGCATGCGCTCAATGCGCACTTGGGCGCTGAAAGTCGCGGCCAGGTTGGCAAACACGCTGCTGACGGGGTCATACAGGCGCGTGACGGCCAGCAAAAACACCAGAAGCGTTGCAAAGTTGATTTCACCGCCGGAAAGCAGCGTGACGCCCGTCAGCGCCGTAGTGGCGATGCCCAGCTTCAGAAAAGCCTGCGCGGCGGTGATGCTCGTGCCCGTAACCAGTTCGCAATGAATGGTGGCCCGCTCGGAAAGGCGCAGCTTTTCCCTGAGGCCGGAAAGATAGCGCTCTTTCTGGTTGCAGGCCTTGATGTCCTTGATGGTTTCCAGCATTTCCTGCAAAGCGTCGGTAGCGGCGCGCTTTACAAGCATGCTCTTTTCCGAAAAGCGCATCTGCAAGCGGCGCGTGACAAACACGATTGCCGTGGCGACCGGTATAACCCATACCGCGGCCAGCCCCATGCGCCAGTCCATGCAAATCAGCCCCACGCAAATCATAAGCGTGGAAACCGCCGCGCCGATGGCTTGGGGAACGTAGTGGGAGAAGACCTGTTCCAGAAAGCTGCAATCGCTCATCATCGTGGCGGTCAGGTCGGAAAGGTCGCGCTTGCCAAAGAAGGACAGCGGCAGCGCGCGCAACTTTTCGCCCAGACGCACGCGGCGGTTGGCGCTTTCCGTGTAGGTGGAAATGTACAACGCGTCATACAGCTTCCACTGGATGAAGAAAATCACCGCCAAAATCGCCACGCCGGAAACGAGCACGGCGGCCAGGCCGGCCGTAAACGGCGCGCCGGCGCTGAGCGCCTCCACAAAGCCGGTGAGCGCGGCGACCAGTACGCCTACCGGCAGCATCAGGCTGATGTTGGCCGCCACCTGCCAAAGCGAAGCGCGCAAAAGGTCTCGCGCGCCCTGCTCGGTGAGGGCGAAGGTTTTTTGAAAATAGCGGATCATACTTCCGCCTCCTTTCCGACTTTCCACTGGGCGGAGGTTTGGTAATCGCGCCACATGCGCGCGTATTCGCCGTTTTGGTACAGAAGCGAGGCATGGGCGCCGCGTTCGACAATGCGCCCATCGCGCAGGACCAGTATCTGATCCGCATTTTGCACGGTGGAAAGGCGGTGGGCGATCATCACGACGGTTTTGTTTCTGGCCAGCGCTTCAAAGGCCTTTTGGATCAGCGCTTCGTTTTCGGGATCGGCAAAGGCGGTGGCTTCGTCCAGAACCACGATGGGCGCGTCCTTGAGGATGGCGCGAGCCAGCGCCACGCGCTGCTGCTCGCCGCCGGAGAGGTATACGCCCTTTGCGCCGACCATGGTGTCAATCCCCTGAGGGAGTTTTTTGAGAATATCGTCGCATTGGGCGGCGTGCGCGGCGGCAAGCGCTTCCTCGCGGGTGGCCCCGGGCCGCGCGGCGCGAATGTTTTCCAGTATGCTGCTCTTAAACAGGCGCGTATCCTGGAATACGAAGGCCACGTGCGACATTAAATCCCGCTGGGAAAGCGCGCGCACATCCGCGCCGCCCACCAGCACGCGCCCCTCCTGGGCGTCCCAGAAGCGGGGGATGAGGCTGGCGGCCGTGCTTTTGCCGCCGCCCGAGGGGCCGACCAGCGCCACCGTCTGCCCGGGCGCCGCCGTGAAAGACACACCTTGCAAGGCCGGCGCGCTTGCGCCGGGATAGGTGAAGGAGACGTTTTCAAAGGCCACGCCCGCGCCATGTATGGAGGCAGGCTTTTGCGCCTGCGGCAACGGCTTGACCGCAAGAAGCTGGTCGAGCTTGCGCACCGCCTCGCCTGCCTCCATAAAGGCCTGGCCAGCGTACATCAGCCGGTTGGTCATGTAAGCGCAGAAGGGCGTGAACAGCACGTAGAAAATCAAATCCGCAAGCACGCCTGCGCCGTCCTGCGCGCCCTGCAAAAGTATTGCGCCCAGGGGGAGCAGGAGAATAAACGTGCAATTGAGCACGGTGGTGAACCACACCATCGGCTTTTTGCAGGCCATGGAATAGTCTGTGGCCAGCTTGCTGTAATTCATAATGGAGCGATAGAAGGTCTTGAACGAATGCACCGTCTGCTGAAATACCTTCACAACGGGGATGCCGCGCACATACTCGGTGGCTTCGGCGCTGAGGTCTTCAATGGCCATTTGGTATTTGCTGAAGAAGTGCGCGCTCTTGCCGCCCATCATTTGGAACAGCAGGACAATGCACAGCCCTATGGGCGCCAGGCAAACCAGGCCCATGCGCCAGTCGAACACAAACAAAAGCGCAATCGCCGCCAGCGGCGTCACCAGATTGCCCACTGCGTCCGGCAGTTCATGGGCCAGAAGCGATTCCGTCATGTCGGCGTTGTCGTCAATCTGCTTTCGCAGCCGGCCGCTTTCGTTGGCGGAGAAATATCCCAACGGCGCTTCCACCAAATGCTCGGCCGCCGCTGCGCGCATGTTGCGCGCCGTACGGAATGCCGCCAAATGCGTGCACATCAACGCCGCAAAGTAGATCAGCGCCCCCGCAAGCGCGAACCACAGCGCCCGCCAGCCCCAGGAAACAAGGCCGCCCGTCGCGCTGAAATCCGGCATAGCGCGCAAAGCGCCGCGAACGATATACCAGATGAAGATATACGGCGCGATGGATATGAGCGCCGATACGCCCGACAGCGCGCAGCCCAAAACGGTGAGCTTCTTATGCCCGCCGGCATAGGCGAGCAGCCGCGTCAGATTTCCCGGACTTTTTTGCATGCAAATGCCTCCTTGCTGTGATGATGTCGTTTAGTTAGTTTTATCTAACTAAACGCGCAAACAACGGCCCGCACCGCGGACCAAAATCATTATACCATGTCCGTCTGCCCTCTGCCACTCCAAAACGGCGCATTTTTACTCCAAACTGTCAGAATTGCGGCGGCGGTAGGCGAGCGGACTAAGGTGGTGCATCTCCCGAAAAGCCGCGGAAAACTTGCTCTGGTTTTCATATCCGGCCTGGCGCGCGATTTCGCCAACCGGGCAATCCGGCCACGCGAGCAACAGATGCGCCGCCTGTTTCAGGCGCTCTTCGCGCGCGAACATTCCCAGCGGCCGCCCGTAAAGGGCGCGGAAACAGGCGCGCAAATTCGTGCTCGATACGCCGAAAATACGGCAGAGTTCGGCGATGGAGCGCTTCTTCAGCGGGTGCTTGAGCAGGGATGCGTGCACCTCCCGCGTGCGGCGCACCACGTCTGCGGAGAAGCGCGACAGGGGAACATGGTTTTCGCAAACGCTCAAAAGCAGCGCCAGTTCAAGGATTTTCAGCAGCATATAGGGGTGGCGGATGCGCTTGTCCACGCGATAGAGCTCGTCAAAAACGCGGGCGATTTCCGGTTCGGGCCGTATCAAAAAGGGATCTTCGCGGTTGCAGAAGCGATCCCGCAGCGCCGGCAGGTCTATGCCCAGCCCGGGAGACAGACGCTCAAGCGAAGCCTGCGCCGCCTCCACCTCCAGCGATACGGTCAGGCCGTCGAAGTAACCAGGCGGCACGCGCGAGTCCCGCAGCCGCAGGCGCGCAATGTCATGCATGCACATGTCGCCTTCGCCCAGTATGCTAGAATACCCGTTCTCTGTCTCAAATTCGTAGCTGCCGCGGCGGCAATGGTTGATGCTCACCCAGTCTGCCGAGGGAACCTGCGGCTGGTAGCAGGTAGCCATGCGCAGGCAGTTGTAGAAAACGTATATGCCCGGAGCAGGGCAGTAACCGCGCATTTCTCCCTGTCCGGTGGCGTTTTTCAATTGATAGACCGTGCAGTCTCCGTCGCGGAAGACGTTGTGGAATTTATAACCTGCGAAGAGGGAAATATCCGCCGTACAAATCATGGCAAACCTCCTGAAATCGTGTATTTGCGGCGCATCAGGCCGCCGCTTTCCGCGCAAAAGGCCAGAGGGGCGTGCGGGAACGTATCCCATTTTCAAGGGCCGGAATCCGAAGCGTTCGGATGCATTCATGCCGAAACCATATATTAGTCACAAATAACATATGCCTGCCAAAAAACCTTCTTCCCGCCCACCGTCTCAGGCGTGGCGCATGAAGAAGGTGAACATGGCGCGCTGCGCGGCTTCGGGATAGGTCAGCGTCAGCGCCCACAAGCCGTCGGGAAAACAATCGTCGCCGGGGAGGCGTCGGGCGTCGGTCAGCGGCGCGCCGTCCCAACAAAGCTGCATCGGGCCCAAACGCGCGCCCCCGCGGAAGAACTCGGGCGCAAAAGGCGAGTGAAAGACATAGCGCAATTCCCGGGGCGCGTCCAGATCGAATACGTCTACAAGTTGCGCGCCGTATTCCTCGCGCGAAAGCATCAGCGTGCGCTGATGGGCGCGCACAAGCGCTTCCGGCGCGTATGCGGGGGTTACGTCCACGCTCATCAGCGCGCGCGTCTCGTCGGCAAAGTTCCAGTCCGGCAGCGGATCGCTTTCAGGGCGGAGAAGCTGCTCCAGAGGCAAATTGCCGCCGCTGAGGATGCAGGCGCGCTCCAGAAACACGCACACGTCGCCCACGTTGCCGCAGTCGCCGCCGCTGGTAAGACCGCAGAAAAAGCCTGCGCCACGCGCAACCATCAGGCGGCCATCTTCCAGCGCGGCGTGTTTGAGCCGGGGCGCGGGGGAGAATTCGCCTTCCAGCTCTTCGCGCAGCGAGGCGTCCAAAAGCCGCCCGGTGACGGTGGGAGAGGGAAGGGCATGCCCGCGATGCAGCGCCGCGCCCAGGCAGCGCAGCGCGCCGTCGCCACTGAAGCTGCCCAGGCGGAACAGCGCCGCGCCGGAAAGAGAGGGCCGCGCCGCGCCGCGCGTGCAGGTGAAGAACCAATCGTCCAGTATATGGCCAAAGAGCAACTCATCCAGCCAGGCAGGGTAGGGCACATCGCGCAGAAGGTCCACCGCCCCGGCGGTAGCCTTTCTGAGCAGGAAGGCGAAATCCGTGGCTGCGGAGGCGTCGGCGAGGCGTTCCTCGAGCGGCCCGCGCGCGCTCTCCGCGCAGGCATAGGCGGCGTCCAAAAGACGCAGCAACGGGCGCAGCGCGGCGCTCAGGCATTCGCGGTCTTCCTCCAGCAGCAAAAGCGCGGTTGCCGCCGCGCACAGCGTAGCCGTAGAACACAGATAGTCTTCATGCGAAAGCAGCGGGCGGACGACGCGCCGCTGCACTTCAAACAGCATCCGCGCCCGCACGCGCGGCGCGTCGTCTCCCAGCGTTTCGCCACGCAAAAGCCAGGCCCAGCCCAGCAACGCCGCCGTGTCCGCAGCCTGCAGGTCAATTTCGGGATGCGCTTCATCCTCAAAGACCTCGCCCGGCCCTGCGGCCCAGCGGGATTCTTCGCAGATGGCGCAGATGAGGTCGAGCACGCGGCCCTTATCCGGCGCTTCGCACAGCAAAAGCGCCTCCAAATCCCGCCGGCGTTCGCGCAAAAGCGCCTGATACACGCCGGGACTTTCGCGCCGTTCCGATAGCGGGGGCACGCGCAGCGTATGCGAAAGCGCCCGCCTTGCCTCATGCTCAAAGGCGGCTTTCAGCGCCGCAGGCACGCGGGGCGCGGGCACGCGACGGAAATGGAACGTGCGCAACAGGGCGTTGAGATTTTGGCTGAACATGGCGGCATCCCCTTCGCAGATCGGTCAGTCCTCCGGGGTGTAGCGGGCGCGCTCGCCGCCGATGAGCGGAGGACGGGTGCGCGCCGCGGTTACCAGCGCCGCGCCAACGGTTTTGCGGGACAGGCGCACCGGCACGGCCACGCGGCGCAGGTGCATGCCAATCAACGTCTGGCCGATGTCCAGCCCCGCGTCGGCGGAAAGCGTTTCCACCAGCACCGGATCGCGCATGGCCTTCCAGGCGGCGGTGGCCAAAGAGCCGCCCGCCTTGGGGCGCGGCACGGCGCAGACGATTTGCAGAGCGCGCGCTTCGGCCTCGGCGCGCTCGATTACCAGCGAGCGGTTCAGGTGCTCGCAACACTGAAACGCGCAGGCAAAGCCCAACGCCCGCCCGCATTCCAGCGCGGCGTTCGCCACAGCCTCGCCCAGCTCGTATGCCGACGCGTGGCCAATAACGCCGCCGGCAATCTCGCTGGAGGAACAGCCCACAACCAGCAGCTTCACAGGGTTAAAAAACGGCCGCTCCAGCGCGACCAATTCCTTGACGAGGCCGCGCACATCATCCTGTATCATCAATTTTCCTCCTTTTGCCGAAAGGCATACGCGCCGATGGAAACGGCCACGGCCAAATTCAGCGAGTCGATTTTATCGCTTTGTGGAATGAACACACTCTGTCCGTACGTTTGAAACTCGCCGGGCAGGCCGCTTTGTTCGTTGCCGAACACCAGGGAAAACGGCGTCCTGGCCCCAGGAGCCACTTCGTCGAGCGGCTTTGCGCCGTCGAGCATGAAGGGGAAGAGGGCGCGCTTTGGATAGAGGGCGCGATACTCCGCAAAGGAATCAAACGTGCGCAGGCGCAGACGGAAGAACGCTCCCATCGAGGCGCGCACCACATGCGGGTCAAAGGCGTCCACGCAGGGGCGAATCAGGGCCACGTCCGCATAGCCGAACCCCAGCAGCGAGCGAAGCGCCGTGCCCAAATTGCCGCCGTCGGAAATCTGACAGAGCACGGCATGGTTTTTGCTTGCGTCCAGGTCGCCTTCGCGTTTTTCAAACACCAGCGCCGCATAGCAGTTGTCTTTTTTGGATTCGCGGCGCAAAACGCGCCCGGCCTCCTCTTCGCGCACGCCGAGTTCACGGCAGCGCGCGCGCAGTTTTTCCACGCCTTCGTTGCCCAGGCCGTCGGGATGCAAAAGCAGGCGCAGCGCCAGTTCCGGGCGCGCGTCCATCAGCGTCAGCGAGGGAAACAATCCCAGCGCGTAACTGTAAGAAAGGGAGCGCGCATACGGTTCCAATTTGGGCATGGTTTCACCTCGAATTGCCTTTTCGGGTCTTTCAATTATATTATACAGGAAATGTGGCCAAAAAGCGAGGGGTCAGCCCACGTATTTGAGCCAACCGCGCAAATAATCGCGCAGCGCGCGGCTATGCGTTTCCATGGGGAAGTGGCCGGCGGGGCGGATGATATGCGCCTCCACATCGGGAACCAGCGCCGCAAGGCGTTCGCGCGCATCCATGGGCATGAGCGGATCGCTGCCGCCCCAAATGGCGATGGAGGGACAGAAGTCCGCCGGCGCAGGAACATCGTCCGCGGGGTCGAGCATGCCGGCAAGCGCGTCGCGCGCGCCTGGATGCGCAAAGCCCGCCCACATGCGCTCCACAACGTAATCGGGCAAAGGACGACGCGCCGCGCGCGTCACAAACTGGGAAAAGGAAGCCGGCGTCGCCAGCGCACGCGCCAGGATGCGTTCGCCGCCATCGCCGCGCCCGCCGAAAAACCGTCCCCGGGCGCGGGGCGGCATTAAGGGAGAAATGCCGATCAAAGAGCGAACCGAGTCCGGCTGCGCAGCACGCATGGCCAGCACCGTAGGCCAGGCCGCGCCATGGGCGGCCAGATGCCACAGGGCGTTGCCGCCGCCCAGGCGCGCGTCAACCTCGTCCAAAACACCCCAAAGCATCTGCGAGCGCACGGCGCTTTTGCGCGGCGGCGCGCTTACCGTGTTGCCGGGGCCAAAGCCGGGAAGCTCGGCCAGCACGCACAGGCAACCCAGTTCTGAAAGTTCGGGCAAAATCTTGCGCCAGTGAAAGCCGCTCAGAAATGGAGAACACAGCAAAAGCACCCGATGGCGCAGGTGCGCCTCGGGCCACTCAATGCTGAAATTGACGCGCAGCCCCCGGAAGGACAGCGCGCGGTTTTCACGGGACATCCTTTATCCTCCGCGGCCATAAATAACGCGCAAAAAGCGCGCTCGCAGAAGATTTTAGCACATATGCGGGCGTTTGGCAAATCACCTTGTCAGGCTATGATTCCCTATTTTTGGCAGAATTGGAAGAAATTGGTGGTAATAATTGTGATAATCTTCCGTAACGGGCTTGATTGAAATGGAATTGTCATGTATAATAAAAGGAGCGGCAGGAAATGTTTATCAAATCGAAATGATTCGGAGGCGACGTTTGTGCCGTTGTACGCGTGGAAATGCCCTCAGTGCGGTCATCGCTTCGAAGTGCTTGCCGCCATCGACAAGCGGGACGAGGCCGTGTGCGAAAAATGCGGCGCCAAGGCTGTGCGCGATTATACGGGAACCTGCGCCTTCGGCTCGAAGAGCGCCGGAGGCGGGAACTGCAGCGGAAATTGCGGCTGCTGTTCCGGCTGTCATCATTGAAAGGAGCCGGCTGCGGCCGGGTTTCATAATATGGGTGAAAAGCTGCTGATTCGGGGCGGTTGCCGCCTCGAGGGGGAGGTTATGGTCAGCGGCGGCAAAAACGCCGCGCTTGCAGTTGTGCCTGCAGCGCTGTTGGCGGATTCGCCGTCGGTTATCGAAAACCTGCCCGACATCAACGATATTCACGTTCTGCTGGAAATGCTGCATTGGTTGGGCGCGGACGTCTCCTTTCAGGACAATGTTCTGCGCATAGACCCCCGGCCAGTGAATAAATATAACCCGCCCTATGAGCTCACCAGCCGCATGCGCGCTTCTTACTATCTTGCGCCGGTGTTGATGGGCATTTTTGGGCGCGCCAAAGTGCCGCTCCCCGGCGGTTGCGACATCGGGGCCCGGCCCATCGACCAGACGCTCAAGGCCATGCGCACGCTGGGCGCGCAGGTGGACACGCTGGGCGGCAATCTGGAAGCGGAGGCCGAAGAACTCATCGGCACCGATATTTTCCTGGACATGCCGTCGGTGGGCGCGACGGTGAACAGCATGCTCACGGCGGTCAACGCCAGCGGCACCACCTGTATCCACAACGCGGCCAAAGAACCGCATATTGTGGATTTGGCCAACTTCCTTTCGGCCATGGGCGCGTGGGTGAAGGGCGCGGGCACGGATGTAATTCGCGTGCGCGGCGGCCGTCACCTGCATGGAGCCAATTACACTATTATACCCGACCAGATTGAAACTGGCACGCTGATGATTGCCGCCGCCGCCACATCGGGCGACGTGGTTATCACCGGCGCCATTCCTGCGCATATGGAGGCGCTCTCCGCCAAGCTGCTGGAAATGGGCGTGCGCGTGGAAAGCGAGGACGACTGGATACACGTGCGCTCCAACGGCGTGTTCCGGGCGGTGAACGTCAAAACGCAGGGCTATCCCGGCTATCCCACAGATTTGCAGCAGCCGTTGTCTGCGCTTCTGACTGTGGCGCGGGGTACCAGCATCGTCACCGAGACGATTTTTGAAAACCGCTTCCGCTTTCTGGATGAATTGCGCAAAATGGGCGCAAATGTGCGCGTCATTGAAAGTTCGGCAATCATTTCCGGCGTGGAGCGCCTGGTTTCTGCGCGCGTAAACGCCACCGATCTGCGCGCCGGCGCGGCCATGGTCATCGCGGCGCTGATGGCCGATGGGGAAACGGAAATCGGCGGCGTGGAGTACATACTGCGCGGCTATGAGCGCTTTGACGAGAAGCTGCGCGCCCTGGGCGCGTCGGTGGAGCGGATTTCCTCCCGCAGCTATGCGCGGGTTTGAGGCCCTTTGCGGCGGGGAAGGACGCTTGCCAATTCGCGGATCGGGCCCCAAATGTGCCTGATCGTGCAAAGTACGTGTGGCGCTTACGGTCAGGCCCCTTGCGCGGCGGGAATTTTGGCCAATTCGCGAAAACACGGGGTGCATTTGACGGCGTGAAGAACGCGCGTTGCTTGGGCGTTGCCCGGTGCAGGCAGAACCCGGCCTTTGAGCGCGAGAGTTGTCCGGCGTTTAAACGAATGTTTGAGAATCTCTGCTCAGGCGAAGGGTTTGCAAATTCGCGTGCGGGTGACGCATCTGTCCCAGCCGTCGGCGCGGGGGAATGTGGGCGCTTATCTCGGACGGCGATAAAGATTCTGTACGGAACCTGCACACCGGATTTTCGCAATTATGCGGATATGAGCCTTTTCATTGGAGAGACGCCTGCCAATTTATGTGCAAGATCTGCGATGATTGCCTCTGACGGTGCGAAGGGAATATGGCGCGCTTGTCTCGAACGATGAAAAGAAGGTGCTTGATTCGGGAGTCTGTACGCTGGACTTTCGCGTTTGTGTGGGTCTGAACCTTGTCGTTGGAGAGACGCTCGCCAATTCGCACGTGGGTTGCGCTGGCAGCCTTTCGACGGCGCGAAGGGAATGCGGCGCGCTTGTCTCGAACGATGAAAAGAAGGACTTGATTCGGGAGTCTGCACGCTGGATTTTCGCAGTTGTGCGGGTTCAAACCTTATCGTTGGAGAGATGCTCGTCAATCCGCGTGTGGGTTCCAATGGTTGCCCCTGGTGGTACGAGGGCGCGATGCGTTCATCCCGGACGGTGAAAAGAGGCGCCCGGTACAGTGTAGACCGGATTTTCGCATTGCGGGAATGGCGTCTATGGCGCACAGGAAATGGCGGGCTCAAAGCTGCGCGGGACGAGCAACGGACTTTTCGCATTGAAGCGCGCGTTTCTCGTGAAAACGTGATGCGGATTTGACGCCGCATAACGGTGCGATGCGCAGGACAAAATGCGGGCAAATATCCGCGGATTTTTCAGCGGGGCTTTTGCTGCTTGGCGAAATCCCTTCCCGATGGAAGCCTGTTTTCCGGCGCTCTTCGTCCATTCGCGCGGCCTGCGCGACAAGTTTTTAGCTGCGCCGGGGCGCGGTTGCGCGGCCGTGTGGCGCTTGTCTTCAGCGGCCTTTGCGCTATATGCGCGCCTTCCGATGCGATGCCTTCGGTATTTCCGGCGAAGAAGGTCCTGGTTTTCCGCATAATCCCGATTTTGGAACCATGGGAATGTTCCGGGAAGACCGACCTGTTTGCGCAGGCGGCGCTTGGAAAAATCCTGCGCATGAAGTCGTACGTTGCCAGAAGGCCTCTAGCGGTTTGCCGTTGCCGCAGGGAGGTGATTTCAGGATTTGCCGCCGGCAGCGCGCTGCCGGCGTTTTTTGTGAGGTACAAATGTTGATTGCCGATTTGCACATTCATTCCCGCTTTTCCCGCGCCACCAGCCGGGAGTGCGATGCTCCTCATCTCGACTTGTGGGCCAGACGCAAGGGCGTGGGCCTGTTGGGTACGGGGGATTTTACGCATCCCGCCTGGCGTCAGGAACTTGCCGAAGCGCTGGAGCCGGCGGGCGAAGGCGTGTTTGCGCTGAAAAAAGACCTGCGCCTGCCCTGCGAAGCCGCGGGCGAAACCCGCTTTGTCCTGAGCGCTGAAATCAGCTCCATTTACAAAAAAGACGGCCGCACGCGCAAGGTGCATAATGTCATCCTCCTGCCATCCTTTGAAGCTGCGCAACGCCTTTCCGCGCGTCTGGAGCGCATCGGCAACCTCCACTCGGACGGACGGCCCATTCTCGGGCTGGATTGCCGCGATCTTCTGGAAATGACGCTGGAAGCCTGCCCAGAGGCCATATTCATTCCCGCGCACATCTGGACGCCGCATTTTTCCCTCCTGGGCGCGTTTTCCGGTTTTGACTCCATTGAGGCCTGTTTTGGCGACCTTGCCGGCCAAATTCATGCGCTGGAAACGGGGCTTTCTTCCGACCCGCCCATGAACTGGCGGGTTTCCAATCTCGATGGGCGCACGCTGGTGTCCAATTCAGACGCGCACTCGCCCGCAAAGCTGGCCCGCGAGGCCAACCTGCTCTCTGTAGAAGCGGATTACCCGGCGCTCAAGCGCGCCATCGAAACCGGAGAGGGTTTTGAGGGCACCATCGAGTTTTTTCCCGAGGAAGGCAAATACCACCTGGACGGCCACCGCGCCTGCAGCGTCTGCCTTGAACCCGCCGAAACCCTGCGGTTGGAAGGGCGCTGTCCGGCCTACGGCCGCAAATTGACCGTCGGCGTCAAGCATCGCGCCGAGTTGCTTTCCGACCGCCCGGAAGGGTGCGCACCGCCGCAAAGCGCAAAGCCCTTCGAAAGCCTGATGCCGCTTCCGGAAGTGCTGGCCTCCTGCATGGGCGTATCGGCGGCCTCCAAGAAGGTCGCGGAGAGATATTTTCATCTTCTTTCCGTGCTTGGCAATGAACTGTATATCCTGCGCGAAGCCCCGCTTGCAGACGTGCGCGCCGCGGGCGGCTGGGCGCTGGAGGAGGGAATCCGGCGCTTGCGCGCGGGAAAAGTCATCCGCAAAAGCGGTTACGATGGCGAATATGGCGTGATTTCCCTGTTCGCGCCCGGAGAATTGGAGGTATTGGGCGGGCAAACGGCCATGTTCGACATGGCCGCGACGCCGGTCACGGCCAAGCGCAGCCTTCCAAAACCTCGCAAGGCGCCGCAGGATGCGCCGAAAGCGGCCACGCCCGCTCCACAGGGCCTCAACGAAGAACAAGCGCGCGCCGTGGATTCCACCGCCCGAACGCTTGCGGTCGTCGCCGGGCCGGGCACGGGCAAGACGTTTACGTTGGTGGAGCGCATCGTCCGATTGCTGGAGCGCGGCGTCAAGCCCGCCGAAATCACGGCCGTGACGTTTACCAATCAGGCGGCGCGGGAAATGCGTTCGCGTCTAGAGGCCCGTCTGGGCGCGCGCACGGCAAAGGCGCTTCATATTGGCACGTTTCATGCCCTTTGCCTGCGCCTGCTGGATGACAAGCCGCTTCTGGGCGAGGATGGCGCGCTGGAGGCGCTTCACGGCCTGCCGGAACTGGGGAAAATGCGTCCCCGCGCCGCTTTGCGGGCGATTTCCGAGGTCAAAAACGGCAAAACCTGCGCCGCGGCAGGCGTGGACGAGGCGTTGGTCCAGGCGTATCAGGCTCGCCTGCGGGAACTGGGCGCGCGCGATCTGGACGACCTTTTGCTGGACGCGCTCGAGGCGGACGTTCCTGCCGACCGGCGCTTTGCCCACATGTTGGTGGACGAATTCCAGGACATCAACGCCACGCAGCGCGCTCTCGTGCGCCACTGGAGCGCGGCAGGGGAAAGCCTGTTTGTCATTGGCGATCCGGACCAGTCCATTTACGGCTTCCGC
>CAJFUU010000032.1 GCA_904420265.1 uncultured Clostridia bacterium | reverse complement strand
GGAGGCGCGAGCAAAATTGGAGAGGGCGGCCGGAGACGCAGAATCCGCAGGATTTTGCGGTTTCGGCAAAGGCGAAACTGCCACGGCTCAAATTGAAAACTTGAGACCCGGCGCCCGGCGGGGAGATCCTCCGCAGCCCGCCCAAAACCCTTCCGGGAGGGAAGGCCGCGCAAAGTTCCTGTAGCCGCAGGAAAGCGGTAAAAAGCAGCCATTATCGAAGATATGGCCCGGAGCGCTGGCAAAGTCTGCAAACGCAAAAATTGCCCGGAAAAGAAGGAAAACAGGGGGGACAATTTGGGCTTCCTGCGTCAGCCGCACTTGCAGCTTGCGGTCACTTGCGTTCAGGAAAGCCCCCTTGTCTGCAAGTTTGCTTCCTTATCTTGCAGGCTTTCTCATCGCTCTGTCAGTCTGTTGTCGGTGGCAACACCCTGCGCCATTATCGGAGATATGGCCCCGAAAACGGCGTTTCCTCCTGGCAGAAGCGTGGCAATTTCGCAAAAAACCAAAACCATTCCGCCAGGCAATCCTTCTCAAGAAAGCGGTTTTGCCGCTTTTTGACAACCGGAAACTTCGCAAAACAGCGAAGTTTTCACGCCAACCGCGCTTGTGTCCGTGCAAGTTCCTCTGTTTGCAGGTTTGCTTCCTTGTCCTGCAGGCGCTGCCAGTCTGTTGCTTTTGGCAATATCCTGCAGGCGGCGCGCCGCTCTTTTCGTTACTTTTCAAACGTCACTACGTGTACCTGCGGCGGCACGCCCACGCGCAGGCTGAGACGGCTCATGCCGATGCCGTTGGAGACGATTGTCCTCACCCCGCCCAGCATGCATTCGCCGCTGATCCATTCGTGGCCGCGCGGCTCAAACATGAGGGCGTAGGGCGTAAAGCCCAAAACGTTGAACTGGCCGCCGTGGGTATGGCCGGAAAGTTGCAAGTCCGCCTTCGGGCCAGGGGCAAAATCGTGCGTTACCGGGTAATGCGAAAGCAGTACGCGAAAAGCGTCCTCCCCGGCGGGAAACAGGGCGCGGGCGTCCGGGCGGCCCCACTTGCGCTCGTCCACGCCGCCCAGCCGCAGCCCTTCCACAAGCACGCTTTCGTTCACCAGCAAGCACACCTGTCCTGCCACCCGCCGCGCGAAGCCGTCAATTTCATGGTCGTTGTTGCCCGGGCAGGCGTATGCCCCCAGGCGGGGCGAGAGCAAGGGGAAGAAGCGCAAAAGCCGCCCGAGGCTTTCTTCATCTTCGGCAAAGTCGCCGCCGATGCAGACGATGTCCGCCTCCAACGCCGCTACGCGCGCAAAAAACGCCTCCAGCGCCGCATCGGAGAAATGCGCTGAGGCGTGTATATCGCTGAAAAATGCCATTTTCAGACCCGCAAGCGCCGCGCAGGAAACGGCATGGCGCACAATTTCCACGCCTTCGCCCGGCACGCGGGAGAAAAACCGCCGGGGCGGAGAAAAAAACCGGCCCATTATTTCACTAACAACGCCGCGCCGATCATGCCGGCGTTGTCGCCCAGTTCCGCCGGCAGAAACTGCGCCGGGTAACGGTACTCCATCTGCGAATAGCGGCGGTAGGCGGCGATGATGCGCGAAACAAAGCGCTCGCCCAGTTTCATTACGCCACCGCCGTAGACGAATATATTGATGTCGAAGATTTGATACAGGGATTGGAACATGCGCCCCAGGTATTCCGCGCCGCGCTCGACCACCTCGATGGCCAGGGGATCGTCTTCGGCGAGGGCCTTGCCCACGGCCACCATGTCGATGCCGGACATGGTGCCGGCGTGGTCGAGAATGCGGCTTTCCGCGCCTTCCTTGATGCGGTCGATGGCGTATTTGGCCATATTTGCGCCCGAGGCGATGGATTCTACGCACCCGGACACCCCGCAGCCACAGGGATAACCCGTGGAATCGGAAACGAACATGTGGCCGATTTCGCCGGCGCTGCCGTGGATGCCGCGGTAGAGTTCGCCGCCCAGAATCAGCCCGCCGCCAACGCCTGTGGAGACGGCCACATAAATCATGTCCCGCACGCCGCGCCCCGCCCCCAGGCGGTGTTCGGCCAGCGCCGCGGCATTGGAATCGTTGTCGATAAACACGGGCAGCGCGAGGCGTTTTTTAAGCATATCGCGCACGGGCGTGTCGTTAAGCTGGTAAAGGTCCGCCGTTTCCAGCAGCACGCCTTCGGCAAAGTCCACATGCGAGGGAAAGGCCGCGCCCACGCCGCGCACTTCCTCCAGCGGCACGCCCGCCCCGCGCGCCAGCTCGCGCACATAGGCGTCCAGCGCGTCCATCATGGCTTCGGCGGGAAGTTCCGCGTCGGTGGGGCGCTGAATTACCCGCACCAGGCGCATTTGGTCGTCAAACAGGCCGCAAAGCGTCTTGGAAGCGCCTACATCCACGCCAACCACGTACTTTTTCATGCAGCTCCCCCCTGTTTTCTACTATTGTAGCCCAGTTTGGCGAAATATTCAAGAAAATTTTGCGGTTTGCCCTGCCGCAGCGGGAATTTTACCTGCGGTTGACAGCTTTACCCGGGAGAGGGTATACTGTCGGTGAGTGCCTGCCGGACGCGGGCGCGATTCTGAAAAAAGCGAGGATATGCCAATGCGAGCATGGAAAAAGATGGCCGCCCTGGCGCTGGTTTTGCTGCTGAGCGCCGTTTGCGCGGCCGAGGGAATGACCCTTCAGGAAGAAATTGCCGCCGCCGAGGAAGAGGTTTTGCAGTGGTATGAAATGGACGGGACCGTCGCGGAAGCGGACGTGCGCGCGGCCGTGGAATACCTCCTTGACAGGGGCGGGGCGATGTTTGAAAACGCCGGGGAACTGGCGGAGGATGAAATCGTGCCCCTTGCCCAGGCGGTGACGTATCTGGAGCAGGCCTGCGCGCGCGTGGCCGTTGGCGTAACAAGCCCTGCCGTGCGCCTGTGCAGCGCGGTGCGCACGGGCGTTGAGCAACTCTACAAACAGGGTCTGCCCTGGGCCGAATCCGGCGTGGAGAATTACGCCGTCGCCTTTGACGCCGCCGCGGAGGAAATCGAGGCGGATATGGACGGCGTCGTCGCCAGCCTGTGTGATCGCGGTGCTACGCTCCGAACCCGTCTGGAGGAGGCGGAAGCCGAAGTCGCCCAGTGGCTCAGCCAGGGCGGCGAAATCGCCCGTGAGGAGCTCGAACGCGCCATCGCCTATTTGCAGGAGCACGCCGCGGAATTGGAAAAGGATTTAAGCGAGGTCAGCGAAGATGTGGCCGTGCAGCTTACGCAGGCGCTTGCCTATGTGGAAGCGGCGGTGGACCAGGGCCTGACCGAAGCGGGCGGGGCGCTGGAGGATATGGCCGCACAGGTGCGCGCGGGCGTCGATCAGCTCTGGAAAGAGGGCAAAGCTTGGGCCGAGGCCAGCATGGACGAGGTTAAGGCCGCCTTTGAAGAAGCGCGCAGCGAAGTGGAGGCCGGCTGGAACGAACTGACCGCCGCCATTGGAGAATTGTTTTCCTGACGGATAAACGCCGGGCGGGAACCTTCGCCTGTACGCGTCAATACTTCAGGGACGGCGCCATGCCGTGCCGAGGCTTGTCAAAAGAGTATTTTTGACAAGCTGGTGGACGGGGGGTATTTCTCCCGCGAGTGCACGGCACAAATCAGAGTTTTACGTTTTTGACGACGGGCTTGATAATCTCCCCGCGGGTGCCACGGCTCAAATTTTCAATGTGAGCCGTGGCAGTTT
>CAJFUU010000031.1 GCA_904420265.1 uncultured Clostridia bacterium | reverse complement strand
GGTTGACGCCGGGAATACCAGCAAAAGAGCGACAGGAAGGCCCCATCCCGCTTTCGCAACCCTGAGGTCTGGGACGTATTGAGTTGTGCTTGAACGTCTTTTGCGTTGCGGGATTATCGCAAACATCCGAAGCACTGATACGGCTTTCATCGTGGCCGCTACCTTTCCCGCAGGCATCGGAAGATAGAGATACAAGTCAAATGGGGCTGCGTATTCGATGAGGTTACGGTCTCAAAGCGTTCCTTCCAAGCGCATCCCATCCAGCAGGGGCTACGGCGGGCTCTGCCCGCTCCCGCTCAAGGGACTCGTCCCTTGAGAATCCCCTTGGCTGCCGCGCCTGGGCCCGTGGTTCGCCCTCCCCGGCCCACACAGCCGGGCGGCTCCTGCTCCTGAGCCGCCTGGCGTCGCTTCGCTTTCCCCTTTCTTCCAAAAACGCGACAAAGAACGCCTGTCCCTTTCTCCTGGGACAGGCGTTCGCCGCTCCCCCGCGGCAGCTTCGGCCGCCGGCACTGCCGGCTAGAAGGTGAGAGAACCTTCGAAGGCGAGACAGGTTTCGCCGGTCAGATAGGCGCGGCCATTGGCGATGCGCACAATCAGGTCGCCGCCGGGAAGTTTTACGGTGACGTCTTCGTTTTCCGGGCAGTAACCCAGCTTGACTGCCGCCGCCACCGCCGCGCACGCGCCAGTGCCGCAGGCCAAGGTTTCGCCGTTGCCGCGCTCGTAGACGCGCAGCTTGAGCATGCGCTCGTTGACTGCGCGCGCAAACCCGGCGTTTACCCGTTCCGGGAAAATGGCCGCGTTTTCAAAGACGGGGCCCAGCGCCTCCAAATCGAGCGCGTCCACGCGTTCCACAAACGTCACGCAGTGCGGGTTTCCCATGGAAAGACAGGTAATGCGAAAATCCCGACCGCCGAACTCGGCCAGGCGGTTCACAACTTCTCGCCCCGGCAGGTTCACCGGCACCTTCGCCGCCTCAAAGCATATCTGGCCCATGTCCACCTGCGCCGAGGTTGCCAGACCGTCGGTCAGCAAAAGTTTTACGCGCTTTACGTCTCCGCCCGCCTCAAGGACAACTTCCTCGCCCTGGACGATCCCCCGGTCGTGCAGATACTTGCCCACCAGCATCAGGCAGCTTCCCGCCATGCCGCCGGGGCTGCCGTCGCGGTTGAACATGCGCATTTTGGCGTCCGCCACGGCGCTTTTTTCGATCAGGGCGATGCCGTCGCCGCCCACGCCGAAGTGCCGGTCGCACAGCGTTACGCACAGCGATTCCGCGCAGGATACCCGCCCGTCTCGGTTGTCGATGATGATATAATCCGTGCCCGCGCATTGCATCTTGGCAAAGCGCAGTTCGCTGCGCTTTGCGCGCATGTGGCAAAGATCGACAAGTTCGGTGTTGCGCTCATTGTAGCGGCTTTTGAGAATATCCGCCAGGGCGTTGGCCGTGTCCAGAGACGTCAGGCAGGCGATGGACTTGGCCAGCGCCCTCCGGTGCAGGGCGATGTAATCGCGCATGGTGTCGTCTCGCAGCGCGCCGGTGTAGACCACGTAGCTGACCTTGCCACTTTCCATCAGTTCGAAGGCCTCGCCGCTTTCGCCAATACCGGGAATCTCCGTCACGTCGATGCCGAGCTGGCGGATGGCGCGCGCAGTGGTATGGGTGGCGTACATTTTCGCGTTCAGGTCGTAGAGTTTCTTCGCCAGCGTCACCAGGTCGTAGTGGTCGTGGTCGTCCACGGATAAAAGCACGCCCAGCGGCTGGCCCGGCTCCGGCACGTGAATGCCCGCGGCGGTCAGCCCCTTGAACAGCGCTTCGTCCATGCGCCGGCCCAGCCCCAGCACCTCGCCGGTGGATTTCATTTCCGGGCTCAAATAGGCGTTGGCGTCGGTGAGTTTTTCAAACGAGAATACCGGCACCTTCACCGCGTAATAGGGCGGCGTGCGCTGCAAACCCGTGCCGTAGCCCAGGTCGCGCAGCTTCGCGCCCAGCATTACCCGCGAGGCCAAATCCACCATGGGCACGCCCGTCACCTTGCTGATGTAGGGAATGGTGCGCGAGGCGCGGGGATTGACCTCGATGACATAGAGTTGACCGTGGTAGATCAGATACTGTATGTTCACAAGCCCCTTCGTGCCCAGCGCCAGCGCCAGCTTTTCCGAACAGGAAACCAGTTCGGCGCGCATGCCGTCGTTTAAGTTATAGGGCGGATAAACGGCGATGGAGTCGCCGGAGTGCACGCCTGCGCGCTCGATGTGCTCCATGATGCCGGGAATGAGCACTTCCTCGCCGTCAGAAATCACGTCCACTTCCAGTTCCGTGCCGGGCATGTATTTGTCCACCAGCACCGGGTTTTCCGTACCGCCGCGCAGAATGGTTTGCATGTAGGCGCGCACTTCCGCCTCGTCATAGGCGATGGTCATGTTCTGCCCGCCGAT
>CAJFUU010000030.1 GCA_904420265.1 uncultured Clostridia bacterium | reverse complement strand
TTGAATTTCGGGGCAAAACCGTGTAAACTATCCTTATTCTACGACAGGCCTTTTATTTCCCTGTCCGTTGAACAGGGTACTGTCCAGCGGCCTCCGCGGGCCTTTTCACGCTTGACGGCCCTGCCGTGGATCGCGCAGGCGCGCGCCTCGCCGGGCGCGACGGCCCGTCAAATGCCTTCCGCGAAAGAAGGCCGCGCAGGGTTCGGCCGCAGAAAAGCAGCGGACTCTCTCATTATCAGGGCCATGCGCCTCGAAACCGGCGCTTCCCACGGCGAAACGGCCAATTGGCAAAGGGCCAAACCCTCCCGTCGGGCAACGTTTCCCGAAATAGCAATTTTGCCGCTTTCCCGGCGGCCTGCCGCGCCTCGCCGGGCGCAAACATTTCCACATCCCGCCGGTTCGCCTTGGGCAGACAGGCTCCAGAGTATGTTTGAAAAGGGAAGAATCCACGATTTCGAGGGGATTTTCCACCAGTTTCAGCAAAGAGTTCGCAGCGCCAAATGGCGCAAAAGATGCCGGAATTGCATTTCAGAGAATTTTCAAACAGGCTCCAGCGCGGCAAATACCGCGCCGATCGTCCATACGCCGGTGCACCCCCAGAAGCGCGCAACGCGCAGGGAACTTCCCCCTTCAAAAGCAAACGGCGGGGTTTGGCCGCCGGAACCGGATGGAGGACTCCTCCCGGAAAAGGCGGCC
Source organism: uncultured Clostridia bacterium (assembly GCA_904420265.1). Taxonomy (GTDB): domain Bacteria; phylum Bacillota; class Clostridia; order Christensenellales; family Aristaeellaceae; genus Pullichristensenella. Next base: position 3,701 of record CAJFUU010000030.1, on the reverse strand, counting down.
CGGCGCTTTCGCGCCGCTGGCCTTGCAAAGTTGCGCGGCAAAAGCGCGTTCAGGGCGCGCGAAGCCGAAGCGCTTTCCAGCCTTTGCACAAACGCCCGCGCCGGGCAGCCTCTGGCCGCGGAGACGGCGCTCACGCCGGCGTATGCTGCGAAAGATAAATTTCCTCGTAAGGGTTTTGCTGCGCCACGGCCACGCGGCCCAGTTTGACCATTTCCAACAGGGCCATAAACATGGTAATCAATTCGGCGCGGGTCATATCCGCGTCAAACAATTCCGAAAAGGCGAACGCCCCGCGGTTCAGGCGGCGCTGTATGCGCGCCATACAGCCGGAAACGGTGAAGCTGTCGCGGCGGATTTCGCGGCTGGCCATGCGCTCGCCGACCTCCTGGGCACGGGCGCGCTCCAGCACGCGCAAAAAGGCGCGCTGGAGTTTGTCCAGCGTAAGGCCGGTGATTTCCACCACCGGCGGAGGCAGGGGGTATTCCTCGGGCAGTTTGGTAATCAACGCCCGCGCCTGTTTTTCCAATTCCTGCATGCGGCCGGAAATTTCCTTGAACTGGCGGTATTCCTCCAATTGGCGGATGAGGGCTTCCTCGGGCGACAGCTCGTTTTCGTCCTCCGGCTTGGGCGGCTTGGGCAACATAGAACGGGATTTGATTTCCAGAAGCGTAGCCGCCATTTGCAGAAATTCGCTGGCCGAATCCATGTCCAATTCGTCCACCAGTTTCATGGATTCGAGGTACTGCTCGGTGATTTCCGAAACGAAGATGTCGTGGATATCCACCTTGGCATGGGTAATGAGCGTAAGCAGCAAGTCCAACGGCCCGTCGAACTGCTTGAGGGAGACGATGTACATACCTTCCCCCTTACAGAACGCCCAGCGCGCCGAGGATTGCGCCCGCGCCGGAGCCGAGGATGGAAAACGCGCCGTCGACAACAAAGCTCAGCGCGGAACTGAGCGCGCCGGAAAACAGCAGCACCAGCATCACCACCGTGCCGATCTGCGCCGCCCGCGCCGACGAATAGAGGTTGCGGTGCAGCACCAGGTCGTTGAGCACATGGTATCCGTCCAGCGGCGGGATGGGGATGAGGTTGAAGATGGCCAGCACGATGTTGATCTGCACAAAGTAAGAGAGCATCTCAAACAGGTAATACGGCATGTTTCCCCACAGCATCTGCACAAATTCGCCGCAGTAGGGCGCATAGGAAAGCAGGTCGTCCAGATGCCAGTATACATAGTGGTCGCCCTGGTCGATAAACACGGCGCGCGCGCCGTCGGCAACGGTGATAAACGCGCGCTCGTCCGGATAGGTGAGCAAAAAAGACGCTTCGCTCACCTCGGGCAGTCCGGAAAGCGCGAAGCCCATTACGCCATAGAGCACGATGGCCCCCGCCAGAAAGAGGATCAGATTCATGGTGATGCCCGCCAGCGAGACCTTCAAATCGCACTTGCGGTAATCGCCCTTGAAATTGCGCGGGTTGACGGGCACCGGTTTGGCCCAGCCAAAGCCCACCAGGTAGAGCATCAGAAAGCCGAGGATGTCTATATGCTTGAGCGGGTTAAGCGTCAGCCGCCCCATATTGCGCGCCGTGGGGTCGCCGCAGCGGTCGGCCACGTAGGCGTGCGCCGCCTCGTGCATGGATATGGCCAGCATGCGCCCGGGCAACGCCAGCAGAATCACCATCAGCGTCGCGCGCGGATCACTTAAAAAAGCGCGTATATATCCCACGAATTCTCCTCCTATGAAAAATCGCTTATATTATACCCCACGCGCCGCGTTTGCGCAAGAGCAGGAATTTGGCGCCGCGCGTCGAACCTATTTTTTATGAACGTATACGATTTTGACAACACCATTTTGCGCGGGGATTCCACGGCCCGCTTTTTCGCCTGGTGCCTCCGGCGCTGTCCCCGCATGTGGCTGGACGCGCCGGGGCAGATTGGAAACGCCGCGTTGTTTCTTTTGAAGCGGCGCGCAAAGCAGGCGTTCAAAGAGCGCATGCTCTCCTTCCTGGCGCGCGTGGACGTGGAGCGGGAACTTGCGCGCTTCTGGCAAAAGAACCTCTCCCGCGTCAAGCCCTTTTATCGGGAAAAACACTGTGCGGACGACGTGGTCATCTCCGCCTCGCCGGAATTTCTCATCCGCCCCGCCTGCGAAGCGCTGGGGATCCGGCATGTGCTGGGCTCGCCCGTCGATATGCATACGGGCCGTTTTTCCGGCCCCAACTGCCATGGCCAGGAAAAGGTGCGCCGCTTTTATCAGGCCTTCCCCAGCGGCGAAATTGATGAGTTTTACTCCGATTCCTATTCCGACCAGCCCCTGGCAAGCCTCGCCCGGTGGGCCTTTCTGGTGCGCGGAGAACAAATTTTGAACTGGGATGCGAAAAAAAGACGCTGAATGTGTAAAATTTGCCTGCAAAGGCGGACAGCCCTTGCAAACCGGCCTTGTTCGGGTTATAATGTAATGGTCTGTCCCGGATGGGGCTTTATTGTCGTGCGGCCCAAACAAGGCGGCGCGAGGGCGCGAATCTGAAAACGGGAGGTGTCCAAGGATGGCATCTGATAAGCGAGTCAAGGTAACGCTGGCCTGCTCGGAGTGCAAGCAGCGCAATTACAATACCATGAAGAACAAGAAAAACGACCCCGACCGCCTGGAGATGAACAAGTACTGCCGCTTCTGCAAGAAGCACACCAGCCACAAGGAAACCCGCTAACGGGAAGGTAAGGAGTTGTCAAGCATGGCCAATACCGCTGAAAAGAAAAATATCTTCCAGCGCATCGGCGGCTTTTTCGCGAGGCTGGGCAAGGGAATCGGCCGCAAGTTCAAGGAAATGTACTTTGAACTGAAGAAGGTCACCTGGCCTACGAAAAAGGATATGATCAATTATTCCGTCGTGGTGCTGGTGTTTATCGTCATCATGGGCGTGATCATCGGCCTGATCGACCTGGGCGCCGGCTCGCTCGTCGATCTGCTGGTCAGCTAAGGGGGCCGTCATGGCTGAGAATTCGGAAATCAAATGGTATGTGGTACATACCTATTCCGGCTATGAGAATAAAGTCAAGGTCAACCTTGAAAAGGCCGTGGAAAACAACGGCATGCAGGATCTCATCACCGAGGTGAAGATTCCCGTCGAGGAAGCCGTGGAAATCAAAAACAACAAGCGCAAGGTTGTGCAGCGCAAGCTGCTGCCCGGCTATGTGCTTGTGAAGATGCTCATGACCAACGAAACCTGGTACGTCGTGCGCAATACGCGCGGCGTAACAGGATTTGTCGGCGCGGGCAACAAGGCCACGCCCCTTTCGGAAACAGATTTTGCCTCGCTGTTCGAGCCGCGCACGCAAACGCGCGTGGATATTCAGCCCGGCGATACGGTGCGTATCCTGAGCGGCCTGTTTGAAAATTTCTCCGGCCGCGTGGTTTCGGTTGACGACCAGACGCAGACCGTCAACGTCATGGTGCAGATGTTCAAGCAGGAAACGCCCGTCGAACTCAGTTTTGACGAGGTCGTGCGCGAAGAATAAACGCCCGCCGGCAAGCGCGCCCAAAGGCGCCGTTTGTCCCCGCAGGCGCATCGGCTGATTCCCCGGCAAGGCCGGGTTTTCAGGGAGTGGGAGGTGCGCGTTTTCGCGCTCCGCTTCACCACATACAAGTAAGGAGGATTCCCCAATGGCAAAGAAAGTTACCGCGCTGATCAAGCTGCAG
>CAJFUU010000029.1 GCA_904420265.1 uncultured Clostridia bacterium | reverse complement strand
TTGAATTTCGGGGCAAAACCGTGTAAACTATCCTTATTCTACGACAGGCCTTTTATTTCCCTGTCCGTTGAACAGGGTACTGTCCATCTTCCTATCCGGGCAATTTTTGCGTTTGCAGACTTTGTCAGCGCTCTGATCCTCCACCGTTGGGGAAGCGGCAGGCACTCGAAAAATCAGCAAAACCGCTCGCCCGAAAAGCATTGCCTGACGAAGGAGTCCGGTTTCTTGGGAAATTATCGACCCTTCCGCCATGGGATATGCCGTTTTCGAAGCGCGTATACCCGATAATGGCGAATTTTACTGCTTTCCTGCGGCCACAACCGTAGGAGTTCTACGACTTCTTCCATTTCAAAAGGCTTTTTGACAGGCAAATCGCTTCCACCATGGTGGAAGCGATTGTTGTTTGGGACCCGGCAGCCTCTGCGCCGCCGCCCGCAGGCGGCGGCGTTTCAGCCGTTTTCCCTTAGCGCAGCGTGAATTCTATCGAGACTGACGCCTCAACGCCTACCAGCGCTGCCTGCACCAATGTGCCCGCGCCGCTGTCCTGCGCCGTCGATTCTGCTATCGTAAAATTGCGCATACTGTCGTAAGAGTAACCGCTGGATTCGGAAATGGTATCAATGGAAGCAATCTCCATATTCACAGCCGCGGCCAGCACGTTTGCCTTGTGCTGCGCATCCTGCACGGCCATGGTCAGAGCCTGATCCCGGGCCTGGGTATCATCCTGTATGGTGAACTGTACGTTCTCCAGCGTGTTGGCGCCGGCGGCGAAAGCCGCGTCGATGAGCGCGCCCACGTTTTCAATGTCGGTGGTTCTCACGGACAGGGAGTTGTTGGCCGTATAGCCGACGATAGCCTCCGAACCGCCTGAATAGTCGTAATTGGCATAGATGTTGATGGAATCGGTATTGATTTCCGACTCCTGCACGCCGGCATCCAGCAATGCCTGCCGCACGGCCGCAATCTTGTTGTTGACGGCGGACTGGGCTTCCAGAACGTCCTCGGAGACTTCCCGCACGCCGACGGTGACGATGGCCAGGTCGCTTTGTACCAGCACGATGCCGCTACCGCTCACGGACAGCTTGGCGTCCTCCTCGGCCAGAGCTGCGCCTGCTCCCAGCGCCAGCACGGCAAGGCATACAAACATGGCAAGCATTTTTTTCATACAGATTCCCTCCCTGTTTTCGTTTTTTGCCCTCTTTGGGGCGCAACGGGCCAGCGGAAGGGCTTTTGCCCTCCGCAGACGCCGTATGCTTTTGTCGAATGAATGAAAAACGAGAATGAATGTTTTGCGCGGCCGTTAATCACGCCGGCGGCGATTGTAGAGAAAAACGCCGACCCAGACCAGAGCGATCAGAAGCACTGCGATGCCCGCATAAGGGGCGATTACGGCCAGCGAGACGCCCATATCGCTGAAGAACGCGCCAATGGCCTCCAAAGAACGCGTCAGCCCCTGTTGCGCAGCGCCGTCGCCATCGCCCGTGATGGCCGTGGCCTCAAGATGCGCGCCCTCGGTGAGGGCGATGTCCACACGCGCATAGGCAAGCTGGTTGTCAAAGCCGCGCAGTTTGCCTTCCAACGTGTCAATCTGCGCATAAACCTCGTCCAGTTGCGCGTCCAGTTCCGCCAGAGCGGCAGCGTCAGACGCTTCGGCAATCAACTGATTCAGGCGATCCTTTTCCAGGCGCAGCGTCTCCAAACGGCCCTGCGCGTCGTAATAGTTTGCGGAAATGTCCTCGCTGCTGACCGAGCGATAGGTCACCTCGGCCACGAAATCGAGCGCCTCCAGGAAGGCGTCCAATTCGTCTGCGGGCACGTCCACCGCCATGACGGCGCTGCGCGCGCCGTTTTGGCCGCTGACGGCATCGTTGACCACATTGCCGCCGTATTCTTCAACAAGGTTCAGAATCGACGTATGCGTGGCGTCGAAATTCTCCGTGCGCATTTCGCGCGTGGCGCTGCGGGCCAGCAGCCGTTCCTTGCCCGCGGCTTCTTCGCTCTCTTGCGTTGTCTCAGCTGAACTTTCGTCGCCCGCAATGAGCGCGTTGACGCCTGCGGCGCTGTCTTCGCTTTCCGGCGCTGCGGTTTGCGCCCCTGCGCCGCCGTCAGCAACCGCGCCGTCGGCCTCGACAAGCGCGTGACGCGCCTGCGCTGGATCGACCGCGCCGTTGGCTGTCGCAGGTTGAATCTCGTCGACTGCGGCGGTAATTTCATCGTAATACTCCGCTCGCGGCGCGCTGGGTTCGATATGTACGCTTGCCGCCGGCGCGTTGTCCACATCAAAATCAAGCACGCCCGTGGCGCGGAACACGGCCGTGGTGCCGGCCAGCACCACAAACGCCGCCGCAAAGGCGGACAACGCCCGCGTCAAAACGCGCCCCTTGCGGCGCTTGGCCTCGCGCTTGACGGCAGCGCGCCAAGCCGCCTGCGCTGGAAGCGGCACGCACAAATCGTCGTTCAGATGGGAAAGCGCGGCGTGAACCGCCTCAGCGTGCGCCAACGCATCTGCACAGGCGGAGCAGTTCTGCGCATGGCGAAGGAACGCTTCCCGCTCCGGCTGCGCAAGTTCGCCGTCCAGATAGGCGTCCAGGCATTGCAAAAACTCCTTGCAGTTCATGCGCACACTCTCCTTTCCATGGTTTCGCCATTTAGACGTTGGCGCGGTCAAAAAGTTCCCGTTCCTGCAAAAGAATTTCCCGAAGCCGCGCCCGGCCCCGGCTGATGCGGGATTTGATGGTGCCTACGTTGGTGCCGAGTATGTCGGCAATTTCATCGTAGGCGCAGCCCTGGATGTCGCGCAACACGACGGCGGAACGCATGTCCTCGGGAAGCAGCGCAATGGCGCGTTCCAACGCGCGGCGCTGTTCGGCGCGCAATGCGTGATGCTCGGGCGTGTCCATATCGTCCGCAGGCGCCCAGCCGGCCTCGAGTTTTTCATCCAGCGAGGTGACTTTGCGGCGCTTGCTGCGGCGCAACTCGTCCAGGCAAGTGTTCATCGTAATGCGGTACACCCATGTGGAAAAGGAAGACTGGCCCTTGAAACCGGAAATGGAACGATAGATGCGCAGCATGGCTTCCTGAAGGCAATCCTGCGCGTCCTCATGGTGTCCGCACATGCGCAATGCCACCGCATACATGCGGCTTTCCTGCGCGGACATCAATTGGGAAAACGCCTGACCGTCGCCCTTGGCGGCGCGCTCAATCAAGCTTTTTTCGTCCGTTTGCACGCAAGCACCTCCTTCCACGCATTCCAGACCTATTATACACGAAAATCGAATTTTTGCCTAGGGGTTGATTTTTCCCTGACAATGGTGTATAATAGGTCACGCAATTGTGCCGGTGTGATGGAATGGCAGACGTGACGGACTCAAAATCCGTTGGTGGCGACACCGTGTGGGTTCAAGTCCCACCACCGGCACCA
>CAJFUU010000028.1 GCA_904420265.1 uncultured Clostridia bacterium | reverse complement strand
TTGAATTTCGGGGCAAAACCGTGTAAACTATCCTTATTCTACGACAGGCCTTTTATTTCCCTGTCCGTTGAACAGGGTACTGTCCATGAGGAACCGGGGACAATTTTTGCTTCCTGCGTTATCCTCACTTGCAGCCTGCGGTCACTTACGTTCAGGCAGGCTCCCTTGCCTGCAAGTTTGCTTCCTTGGCTTGCAGGCTTTCTCATCCCTCTGGCAGTCTGTTGGCTTTGTCGACATTCTGGCCCCGCTCCAGGCGGGGTTTCGTTGCCAAAAAAACGGCGGAACGCCGAAAACCGGAGTTCCGCCGAAGGGAATGGAAGCGGCAAACCCGCAGGAACCGGCAGCTGCGCTCACTCCAGCGCCGCAAGCGCTTCCTCCAGAAATGCGCCGCAATCCTGGGCGACGCCGTAGTCGGCATGCTCAAAAATGGGCGCGTCGGGGTCGGTATTGACGGCGGCCAGCACTTCGGCGTTTACGCCTGCCAGATGCTGGATGGCGCCGGATACGCCCAGGGCCAGGTACAGTTTTGGCGCCACGGCCTTGCCGGTCTGGCCCACCTGGCGCGCATAGGGGAGGATGCCCGCGTCCACCATCGGCCGTGTGGCGGCCAGCGCGCCGCCGAGTTTCTGCGCCAGCTTTTCCGCGCGGGCAATGTTCTCCGCGCCGCCGATGCCCTGACCCACGCAGACCAATACATCGTAATCGGCGAGATTTATCCCCGTTGCGCCGCCTCGCCGGCCCAGAAGGCGCACCGGCGAAGATTGCGAAACCGGAGCGCTGCGCACAACGCGCGCGGGGCGGGCGGCGTTTGCCTCCGGCATGGGGAACACGCGCGGGCGTACGGTGGCCATCTGCGGCCGCGCGTCCGGACAGAGGATGGTAGCCAGCAGGTTGCCGCCGAAGGCCGGGCGCGTCTGTTCGAGCAAGCCCGTCTCCGGGTTGATTTCCAGGCGCGTACAGTCGGCGGTAAGGCCGGTTTTCAGCCGGGCGGCGATGCGCGGGGCCAGGCTGCGGCCGAACATCGTGCCGCCCAGCAGCAGAATTTCAGGGCCGTATTTTTGCGCCAGCGCGCAGATCTCCTGCGTATAGCGCATTTCTTCCGGTTCGTTGAGCGCTTCGTCTTCCACCAGCAACACATCGTCCGCGCCGCGCGCGCAGATTTCTTCCACGGGCCGGTTTGTGCCCAGCGCCACGGCGGTTACGGAAAGATTTGCGCCGCGCGCCAGCCGGGCCGCTTCGCCCAGCAATTCGTAACTCACGCCGCGGATGCCCTCCGGAGCGTTTTCACAAAATACCCAAATGCCGTTTTGCATGTTCGTTTCCTCTCTTTACCGCGCCCGGCGCGCTGCAAACGCGGGACCGGGCGGACGATTTGCGCGGTAACCGCCGTTGCAAAGGGCGGTTCCGGCCGGCGCAGGCCCCGCGCCGCAAGATTGGGGAGCGGCCGGCGTTCGCGTCGCGCTCAATTCGCCGTTCCGGCCGGCAAGGGATTTGCCAGCGCGCTTCGGGCCGCAAACGCGCGACGCGGCCTGTTGCCGGAACCGGCGCTTTGCGCGACGGACGCGCGCCGGCTGGAAAGCCAAAGCCCGGTTGCAAATCAGGGAACTTTTGTTTCAAGCGCCTCCATCAGCGCTGCGAAACCGCTCAGCATGCGGCAACCCGCTTTTTTCGCCGGCCGGGCGGTGCGCACCACCCGCGTGCGGGAGCCGCGCTGGCCGGTTTCCTCCGGCGACGCCCCGATGTCCGGCGCGTCCCACACCGCCACTTCCGCGCGCTGCCCGCGCAGCACGCCCGTGACCGAAGGGAGGCGCGGCACGTTGATTTCCTTGACTACGGTCAGAAGCGCCGGCAGCGGCAGCCATTCGCGGCGGTAGCCGTCGTCGGCCATGCGCGTGAGAACGACGCCCTGATCGTCGATTTCCTCGATTTCGGAGACATCCGCCGCGTGCGGCACGCCGAGAAACTCCGCCAGCATCGGCCCCACTTGCGCGGTATCGCCGTCGGTGGCCATGCGGCCGCAGAGCACCAGATCCGCTCCGCCCGCCTTGCGGATGGCCTTTGCCAGCGCCCACGCCGTGGCCAGCGTGTCCGCGCCGGCGAAGGCGCGCCCGGAAAGCAGGATCGCCCGGTCCGCGCCCACGGCCAGCGCGCGGCGCAGCGTTTCCTGCGCGGAAGGAACCCCCATGCTTAACGCCGTAATTTCCCCGCCAAAGCGCTCCTTTAAGCGCACGGCTTCTTCCAGCGCGTAGGCGTCGAAGGGATTGAGAATGGAGGCTACGCCTTCGCGGATCACCGTGCCGGTCACCGGGTCGAGCCGTTGTTCGCCCGTGGCGGGCACCTGTTTTACGCATACGGTGATTTTCATGCTTCCACCTCCGTGAGCACATTGCCCGGGCCGAGGATGTTTTCCGGGTCCAGCTGCCGCTTGAGCGCCCAGAGTTTGCGCATCTTCTCTTCGCCGTACATGATCAGCGCCAGCTTGCGCTTGATTTTGCCCGCGCCGTGCTCGGCGGTGATGGTTCCGCCCATGTCGCGCACGTCACGCGCCCACTTTTCAAACAGGGCGTGGCCGCGCCGGTATTCGTCCAGGTTGCGGGCGAGTATGTTGGGGTGCACGTGGTTTTCGCCGATATGGCCGAAAATCAGGCAGGGCAGGCCGCTTTTTTCCAGGTCGCGCTTGTAGAGGTGAAAAAGCGCGTCAAAGTGCGCGTCGTCCACGGCCATATCCGTGGAAAGAATGGTGATTTCCGGTTCGTTTTTCTTGTTTTTTTCCACGTGGATGTCGATGGTTTCCGGCACCGAGTGGCGAAACAGCAGGAGTTTTTCCAACTCCAGCGCGTCGCGCGCCACCCAGGTGTTGTCCGGGTCGCCGCCGCTGCGGGAAATGACCGGCGAGAGGCGTTTCAGCGTGGGACAAAGGCCGTTTTCGTCGTCCAGATTGAATTCCACATACACCGCGCAGCAGTAATCCCCCGGCAGCGGTTGCAACTGGCGAAAGGCGGGCGTTTCCGCCTTTTGCGCTTCCACCAGGTCCAGCGCCCGCTTGTCGAAAAATTCGATGGAGGCGGGTTTGGGGTCAAACGCTTTCATGGCGTATACATAGGCAAGCGCGCATTCGTCGTCCGGGAAAAAGGCGGTCACGCCGCACAACAGCGCCGGGGAGGGCAGAAGAATCAACTCCAATTCGCTGATGATGCCCAACGTGCCCTGGCTGCCCATGAACAGATCGACCAAATCCATGTCCGCGCGCAGAAAATAGCCCGCGTCCTTGATGTCCGGCGTATCGAAATCCGGCAAGCGACCGCGCAGCGTGGAGCCGTCCGTACAGGGCAGGGCAAACGCCCGGCCGTCGGCCCGGTTGCGCCCCCGCTCCAGGGAAGTCACCCGGCCGTCGGCGAGCACCACGCGCAGGGCGTTTATGTGTCTGCGCGTGCAACCGTAGAGGAACGAGCGCGCGCCGCAGGCGTTGCAACTGGCCATGCCGCCAATGCTGGCGGTCGGCTCGGTGGGGTCGGGGGAGAAAAACAGCGCCCCGGCCCGCACATCCCTGAGCGTGGCCAGAGATTCCGCATCCCAGCCGGAGACATCAAAACTCTTGTCCCTGAGCGCCTTGCGCACCGTGGTCAGCGCCACGCCCGGCTGTACGCGCAGAAGAAAGCGCCCCTTTTCGTCCCGGCGAATGCCGAGGATGCGGTTCATGCGCGAAAGGTTTAAGATCATCCCGCCCTGCGGGCTCGCCCCGCCGGCCAGCCC
>CAJFUU010000027.1 GCA_904420265.1 uncultured Clostridia bacterium | reverse complement strand
GGCGGCGGTGTTCGGCGGCATCGGCTCGGTGCCCGGCGCGGTGGTGGGCGCGTTCATCATCGGCATTTGCGAAAGCATCATCAAGGGGCTCGACCTGATTCTTCTGCAGGCGGGCGTGACCACGCAGATGCTGGGCCTGAGCACCTTCTCCGACGCCTTCACCTTCGCGCTTCTGATCGTCATCCTCATCGTCAAGCCCACGGGCCTGTTCGGGGAAAAGACGACCGACAAGGTCTAAGGAGGCGAGCGATATGCAAAATACCATTTCCCCCGTCAAAAAGAAAGCGGACGCGGCCACATGGATTACCGCGGGCATCATCCTGGCGGTATACGTGGCGGTATTCGTGCTGGAGCAGTTTTTGCCGGCCACGTCCATGCTGTTCACGGTTTTGAAAAAGGGCGCGACCTACGCGCTGGTGGCGGTTTCGATGAACCTGCTCAACGGCTTCACCGGGCTTTTCTCGCTGGGGCAGGCGGGCTTCATGCTCATCGGCGCCTACACTTACGCCATTTTCTCCTTGCCGGCCGAGGCGCGCGCCACGGTATACCAGTATTACGACTGCGCCATCAACGTCACCCTGGGCGTGGTACCCTCGCTGATCCTGGCCGGCCTGGTGGCGGCGGTATTCGCGTTTTTGATCGGTCTGCCGGTTTTGCGGCTGAAAAGCGACTACCTTGCCATTGCCACGCTGGGCTTCGCGGAAATCATTCGCGCCGTGTTCCAATGGCAGGCGCTGGGGCCGGTCACCAACGGCTCCAACATGCTCAAGGATTATCCCACCTTCAACGACTTCAACATCACCCTGGCAAACGGGCAGACGCTTTACCTGTCCACTTTGATGCCCTTTATCATCGCCGGCATTTGTATCGCCATCATTGTCCTGCTCATCAACTCCAGCTACGGCCGCGCCTTCAAGGCCATCCGCGACGACGAAATCGCCGCCGAAGCCATGGGCATCAACCTGGCGCGCCACAAGCAGCTCGCCTTCTGCGTCAGCTCCTTTTTCGCGGGCGTGGGCGGGGCGATGCTGGCCATGTACACCAACACCATCCAGGCCAAGACGTTTACCTCGGCCATGACTTATGAAATTCTGCTGATCGTGGTCATCGGCGGCATCGGCTCCATTTCGGGAAGCTGCGTAGCTTCGTTTTTGTTTGTGGCCTGTTCGGAATGGTGGCTGCGCTTTTTGGACCAGGAGCAGTTTATCGGCACATGGCAGGTGCCGCTTCTGCGCAACGGCTTCCGGCTGGTGGTGTTTTCCATCATCATCATGGTGGTGGTGCTGTTTTACCGGCGGGGCATGTTCGGCATGCGTGAATTGCCCGACATACTGCGCGGCAAGCGCGGCCGGCGCGAGGGGAAGGGGGCGGTGAAATGAGCACCGTTTTGAAAGTTAACGACGTCACCATGCAGTTTGGCGGCGTGGTAGCGGTAAACAACCTTTCCATGCGCGTGGACGAGGGCGAAATCGTGGCCCTGATCGGCCCCAACGGCGCGGGCAAGACCACGGCCTTCAACTGCATCACCGGCGTATACGAGCCGACCAACGGCGAAGTGGTATTTCACGATCGGGTCATCGCCTCCAATCACCCCACCGGCAAGATGAAAAAGCTCTACGCCGGGGAAAACCGGGGCAAGTACACCCGCGTGGTTTCCAACACGCCGGACAAGATCACCAAGATGGGCATTGCCCGCACGTTTCAGAACATCCGCCTGTTTAAGACGCAAACGGTGTTTGAAAACGTGCTCATCGCCACGCATTTGCGCAAGACTTCCAATGTATTGACCGCCACCTTCCGCCTGAACGCCCGTGAGGAACGCGCCATGCGCGAGGAATCTATGGAACTGCTCAAAACCGTGGGCCTGGCGGACGTGGCCGGGGAGATGGCCACATCCCTGCCCTACGGCAAGCAGCGGCGGCTGGAAATCGCCCGCGCCCTGGCCACAAGGCCGAGCCTGCTTTTGCTGGACGAGCCGGCGGCGGGCATGAACCCGCAGGAAACCGACGAATTGGGCGCGTTTATCCGCGAGATCAAGGAGCGGTTCAAACTGACGGTGTTCATGATCGAGCACCACATGAACCTGGTTATGGAGATTTCCGACCGAATCTACGTCATCGACTTCGGCAAGCTCATCGCAGAGGGCACGCCCGCCGAGGTGCAGGACAATCCTGAGGTCATACAGGCGTATCTGGGGGTGGACGAGGAATGAGCCTGCTGAAAGTAACGGATTTGAAGGTGAGCTATGGCGGCATCGAGGCGCTCAAGGGCGTTTCCTTCGCCGTCAAAGAGGGCGAAATCGTCACCCTGATCGGCGCGAACGGCGCGGGAAAAAGCACTTCGCTGCGCGCCATCAGCGGCCTGGTAAACGTCAAGGGCGGCACAATTGAGTTTGCCGGCGAGGACATCACCGGCATGGACCCGCAGAAGATCGTTTCCCGCGGCATCGCGATGGTGCCGGAGGGACGGCGCGTGTTTCCCAACCTCACCGTGGCCGAAAACCTCAAGATCGGCGCTTACTTGCGCAAGGACGAGAGCGGCATCCGCAGCGATATGGACCACGTTTACGAAATTTTCCCGCGCCTGAAGGAGCGTTCCTGGCAGATGGCCGGCACGCTTTCCGGCGGCGAACAGCAGATGCTGGCCGTGGGGCGGGCGATGATGGCGCGGCCCAAGCTGATGATGATGGACGAACCTTCGCTGGGCCTGGCGCCGCTGGTGGTGCGCGATATTTTCCACATCATCCGCCAACTCAGCCAGGAGGGCATTACCATTTTGCTGATCGAGCAAAACGCCAACGCCGCCCTCAAGTGCGCCAGTTACGGCTATGTGCTGGAAACCGGCACGATTACCATGGAGGGCAAGGGGCTGGATCTTCTGGAAGATCCCCGCGTGCGCGACGCCTATTTGGGCGAGGCAAAGCACAAAAAGTAGGCGCAAGCGGCCCGCGCCGCCGGCTTTGGGAGGCGCGCCGGGCTCCGGCGCGCCGGGGAAGCGCGTTTTTTCGCCGAAAAACGCGCAGGGCGGCAGTCTTTGGGGCCGCCGGAATACCGCTCTAAAAGCCCCGCAAAACAGGAAAACCCGCAAGATGTAAGAAAGCAAACCCGCAGCCAGGGGCGCTTGCCCGGCGCGGGCGATCGCGAGCGGCCGGCGCGGCAAACAAAAATCACTTCCTCTCTGCTTTCGGAAGTGATTTTTGCCTTTATGGGCTTTGACGGCGGCCTCAAAAGGCTGCCGTCAGGATGTTGAGATCGTCAACAGGCTGCCAGAGCGATGCGAAAGCCCGCAAGCCAAGGAAGCGGACTTGCAGGCAAGGGAACTTACATGATATAAGTGACCGCGAGCTGCAAGTTTGCTGACGCAGGAAACGAAAATTGCCTCTGATTTTTTCTGGACAGTACCCTGTTCAACGGACAGGGAAATAAAAGGCCTGTCGTAGAATAAGGATAGTTTACACGGTTTTGCCCCGAAATTC
>CAJFUU010000026.1 GCA_904420265.1 uncultured Clostridia bacterium | reverse complement strand
GCATGGCGATTTTGTAGAGCACCGCCACCACCAGCAGGATTACCGTGGATTCGGTTACTTTGTAACCATCGGCGCGCATATAAAATACTTCGATGGGCTGCCCGCCGCTTGAAGAGGGCGTTACAGCGCTGAAAAAGAATTCAATCAAGTGGTATTTCAGGCAGCGCAGCGGCCCCATGCGCTGGCCGAGGGCGCGAAAGAGGATCGCCGAAGAACTGCCGCCGCAGAAGATGTACAGGCCCATGCACAAAAGCCCCAGGCCGAGCAGCCAGGGGTTGGCGGAGCGCATGGTGGCAAACATATCTTCAACGTCGCAATCGCGCAGCAGCCACCAGAAGGTGACGGCGATGAGCGCGGCGAGAAAGAGAAGCTGCAAAACGAGATTTCTGCGGGATCGAGCGTTCATTTTATCCATAACGAACCATATTATACCACAGCGACGCCCCCTTTACAACGCAAAACACGCCTGCAGAGCATTTTTAATCTTGCCAGGCATGTCGCGCGTATGGAAGCGCCCCGCCCGGCGCATGCTATGGTCACCCGATCAGCAGGGATGGCTGCGCAGACGCATCGCCCCACGGGGCGGACGCGCCCGCGGCCCTCCCGCCGCGCGACAGGGCGGCGACAGGCAATCGGTGAAAGGGAGCGGTCCGCCGGGCCGCTCTCGATTTTTGTAAATGCGTATTGAAAATGGGCATTGCACAGGAAGAATTAAAAATTTTCATGTAAAAAATGCGCTCCATCGCCTGCTGACGCGCCCCGATATGCCCGCGACCATACAGGAAAATTAACCTTCGTATGCTACAATGAGCGCATTCTGCGAAGAAAGGAGGGAAAATCGCATGCGAGAATTGCTTCGTCCCGACCGTTTGTTCGATTTGGACAAGAGCATTGCCGCCGCGATCTTTGCAGACGCCGGCTACCCCTGGGAGGTTTTACCCAGAATTGGCGATTTCGTCATGCAATTGGGCCAGACGCTCGATCCGGACGAGTATGAGCGCGTGGCCAAGGATGTATGGATCGCCAGGGACGCCGTTGTCGCGCCCACGGTTTCCATTGCCGGCCCGGCCATCATCGACCATGGCGCCGAACTGCGCCACTGCGCCTTCATCCGCGGCAAGGCTATTGTCGGCAAACACTGCGTGGTGGGCAACTCGGTGGAAGTGAAAAACGCCATACTGTTTGATAACGCGCAGGTGCCGCACTTCAACTATGTGGGCGACAGCGTGCTTGGCTACCGCGCGCACATGGGCGCGGGCGCGGTCACGTCCAACGTAAAAAGCGACAAATCGCTGGTGACGGTGCGCACCGACGACCGCCGCATCGCCACGGGGCTGCGCAAGTTTGGCGCGCTTTTGGGCGACTATGTGGAAATCGGCTGCAACAGCGTGCTCTGCCCGGGCGCGGTAAT
Organism: uncultured Clostridia bacterium; assembly: GCA_904420265.1. Lineage (GTDB taxonomy): Bacteria > Bacillota > Clostridia > Christensenellales > Aristaeellaceae > Pullichristensenella. The sequence goes on along the minus strand of CAJFUU010000026.1, from coordinate 4,087 downwards.
CGGCCGGGGAACCACCGTGTATCCCACAAGCTGCGTGCGCGGCTTCGTGCCCGAGCACAGCGTCTACAAGGACTTTGACAACATCGTGCCCAAGTGGGACGAGAACAAGAACTAGGGGGGATTGGATGGGACGACTTTTTGGAACCGACGGCGTGCGCGGCATCGCCAATGAAAAGCTCAATATCGAACTGGCCATGCGCCTGGGCGGCGCGGCGGCGGCCGTGCTTTCCGGCAACAGCCGCAGGCGGCCGGTGTTCGTGGTGGGCATGGACAGCCGCATGTCTTCGGATATGTTGGCCATGGCCTGCGCGGCGGGGCTTTGCTCCGTGGGCGCGGACGTGATTATGCTCGGCCTGGTGCCTACCCCGGCGGTGGCCTACCTGGTGGGCAAGTACAAGGCCGACGCAGGCATTATGATTTCCGCCTCGCACAATCCGGCGGAGTTCAACGGCATCAAGATGTTCAGCGGCGAAGGCATGAAATTGCCCGACGAGTTGGAAGAGCGCATCGAAAGCTACGCGCTGGGCGAAATTGAGCCGCCCGCGCCCGCCGCGCCGGAAGCCATCGGCAAGGTTACATACATGGGCGACCAGGTGGTCAAGGATTACGTGGACCACTTGCTCAGCACGGTTTCCTATTCCCTGGACGGGCTGAAAATCGCCGTGGATTGCGCCAACGGCTCCGCCAGCCGCACCGCGCGCCGCCTGTTTGAGGCGCTGGGCGCACAGTGCGTGATGCTCGCCGACGCGCCCGATGGTTTCAACATCAATCAGGATTGCGGCTCCACGCACATGGAAAACCTCATGGCCTACGTGCGCGAGAACGGTTTGGATGCGGGCGTGGCTTTCGACGGAGACGCCGACCGCTGCCTGATGGTGGACGAAAACGGCAACGAAATTGACGGCGACATGATCATGGCCGTCTGCGCGCGGGACATGAAGCTGCGCGGCAAGCTGAACAAGGGCACCGTGGTGGGCACGATTATGACCAACCTGGGCTTTATCAAGTTCTGCGAGCGCGAAGGCATCCGCTTTATCGCCACCAAAGTGGGCGACCGCTTTGTCATGGAAGAGATGCTCCTGGAGGAGTACAGCTTCGGCGGCGAGCAGTCCGGCCACCTCATCTTCCGCGATTTCGCCACCACCGGCGACGGGCAACTGACCGCCATCCAGGTGCTCAGCCTGATGCGCCGCGAGGGCAAAAAGCTTTCGCAACTGGCCGCGGTGATGACGCGCTATCCGCAGGTGATGATCAACGTGCGCGTATCGGCGGACGGCAAGCTGCTGTTTTACACCGACGCCGAGGTCAAGCAGGCCGTAGAAGACGCCAAGCAGGAACTGGGCGGAGACGGCCGCATTGTCACGCGCGTTTCCGGCACGGAACCGCTCATTCGCGTGATGGTTGAAGGCCAGGACGACGCGCAGATTCATGCCGTCGCGCAGCGCGTAGCGGACGTGGTTCGCGAGCGGTTGGGGGAATAATTCCCCGCAAACAAAGCGCCGGTGCCGCGCTGGGCGCGGCGGACGAGGCGAGGGGAGTATCGAACGGTTCGGCGGATGCCCCTCCGGCGGGTTTTGGCCCGTCGTCAGGCGGCCTACAAATATGCGGGCAACTGCAAAACAAAAGGGTCGCCAATACAATTTTTTGAAACAGGCGCGATGTTCGGGCGCGCAAGGCTCGACATCTGGCTTTGCGTACCCGTTTTTCGCGCGGGAGCGTATATATGTGCGGAATCATGGGTTATACCGGTAAGGCAGACGCCACCGGCCGCCTGCTTGCGGGGCTGCGCGCCCTGGAGTACAGGGGGTACGATTCGGCGGGCGTCGCCGTGATGGACGCGGAAAACCGCGTGCGCATCGTCAAGACCAAGGGACGCCTGCGTGCGCTGGAGGACCGCCTGGAGAAGTGCCCTGTGCACGGCCACTGCGGCATCGGGCACACGCGCTGGGCCACGCACGGCGCGCCGTCGGACGCCAACGCGCACCCGCACGGCACCGACAGGCTGTACGTCGTGCACAATGGCATTATTGAAAACGACCGCGAACTGCGCGCGGAACTGGGCGCGCGCGGCTACGCATTCCAATCCCAAACGGACACCGAGGCCGCGGCCTGCCTGCTTGACAGCCTCTACGCCGGGATGGAAGACCCGCTTGCCGCCCTGCGCGCGGCAGTCGCGCGCCTGCGCGGCTCCTATGCGCTGGGCGTGATCTTTTTGGACCATCCCGAAGAAATCTACGCCGTGCGCGAGGGCAATCCCCTCATCGTCGCCCTGGGCGAAGACGGCGGCATGATCGCTTCGGATATTCCGGCGGTGCTGCGCTTTGCGCGCGATTGTTACGTGCTGGAAGACGGCGAGATCGCCCGCGTGCGCGCGGACGGCGCGGAATTTTTTGACCGCGACGGACGCCCCGTCTGCAAGCGGCCGGAGCGCATTGAATGGAGCACCGAGGCGGCTGAACGCGGCGGCTTTGCGCATTTCATGCTCAAGGAAATCCACGAGGAGCCTTTGGCGGTGCGCCAGACGCTGGGGCGCTATGTCAAGGACGGCCTGCCCGACCTGCGCGGCGCCTTCGACGGCGAATGCGAGCGGCTTACCATGGTCGCCTGCGGCACAGCCATGCACGCCGCTCTGGTGGGCAAGTGGTTGATGGAGTGGCTCGTCCGCATTCCGGTGGAAGTGTGCATCGCTTCAGAATTTCGCTACAACCGGCCGGTGCTTTCCCCAAATCAACGCGTGGTCGCCATCTCCCAGTCCGGAGAGACGGCGGATACGTTGGCGGCGGTGCGGCTGGCAAAGTCTCTGGGCGCGCGCACGGTGGGCGTGGTCAATGTGCCCGGCTCCAGCGTGGCGCGGGAAGTGGACCAGGCGCTCATTACCTGCGCCGGCCCGGAGATTTCCGTGGCCAGCACCAAGGCATATACCGTGCAGTTGATGATGATGTATCTTACGGCGGTGCAGCTCGGCCTTGCGCGCGGCGCGCTTTCCCGGGAGCGGGCGCGGCAAATCGTCGCCGCCCTGACGGCGCTGCCGGCCGCCATTGAGACGGCCATTGCCCAGAGCGAGCGCATCCAGCGCATGGCCGCCTGCTTTGACGACGCGGAAAACTGCTTTTTCATCGGCCGCGGGCTGGACTATCCGGGCGCGATGGAAGGCTCGCTCAAACTCAAGGAGATTACCTATATCCACTCGGAATCCTATGCGGCAGGCGAACTCAAGCACGGCGCGATTTCCCTGATCACGCGGGGCATGCCGGTGGTGGCGCTCTCCACGCAGGAGGAGCTGAAGGAAAAAATGCGCTCCAACATGCGCGAGGTAGCCTCGCGCGGGGCGCGCGTTTTGCTGCTGGCCACCCCGCAGACGGCGGAATTGGCCGGCGATGCGGAAGAGGCGTTCATCCTGCCCGACACCGACGCGTTGCTTACCCCCGCCACGGCCGCCGTAGCCATGCAATTGCTGGCCTATTACGCCGCCGTCCGCCGGGGCTGCGACGTGGATAAGCCCCGCAACCTGGCCAAGTCCGTCACCGTAGAATGACGGCATAGCCCGGCGGCCGCGCGACGGCCGCCGGGCGTTTTTGTGCAACGCCCCGCTGGAGCGGGGGTTCCGGACATGCCTGCCGGCGCCATAGCGCAAACTGTGGAACGCCCCGCCTGAAGCGAGATTCCAGAGAACATATCGCGATGCATGAAATCGTCAAACCCTTATCGGGCAAGCAGGGAAGCGCCCGGGCAAAAGCCAGCGCAAAGGGGCCAGACGGCCGTTTCCGGAGGCATCTGGCGCTGGCGCATGAGCGCTGCCGGCATCATGCCCTTATAGGGCTGGCATACCGCCGCTTCGCCGGTGGCCCTGATTGCGGCGAAGGGAACAAGCGGCCTGTCCGCGATGGATAGGGGAGCAAACCCGAGCCGGAGACGCCGGAGGTCTGTTTCCTGCAGCGCGGGGAGTATGCATGAGCGCTGCCGGCATCATGCCCTTATCGGACTTCGCATACCGCTGCTTCGCCGGTGGCCCTGATTGCGGCGAAGGGAACAAGCGGCCCGCCCAGGATAGACGGGGAGCAAACCCGAGCCGGAGACGCTGGAGGTC
>CAJFUU010000025.1 GCA_904420265.1 uncultured Clostridia bacterium | reverse complement strand
TTTAAGGAGGCTGCCCCAGAAAAGCGGCCGTCTCCGGAAGACAGCCCCGCGTTCTCACGCCGCCGTCAGCAGGCGCACCAGCATTGCGCTCATTGCGTCCATGTCCTCAATGGCGATCAGTTCGTGACGGCTGTGAAAGTTGAGGCCGCCGGTGCCAAGATTGGGGCAGGGCAGGCCCATGAAGGAGAGCCGGCTGCCGTCGGTGCCGCCGCGGATTGGCTCATGCACGGGCGTCACGCCCACGGCGCGATAGGCATTTTCGGCGCGGCGGATGATGTCCATATGCGCTTCAATGACCTCGCGCATGTTGTAATAGGAATCCACCAACTTCAGTTCCATCGTGCCTTCGCCATAGCGCTCGTTGACGCGCGCGGCGATTGCAGCGCAGAGGCGCTTGCGGGCTTCGAAGCGCTCCCGGTCGTGGTCGCGGATGATGTAGTGCATTACGCACGTTTCCACACTGCCGCGCAAATCGCACAGGTGGAAGAAGCCCTCGTAGCCCTCGGTGCGTTCGGGCACCTCGTCCCTGGGAAAAAGGGCGTTCAGTTCGCAGGCGACGGAATTGGCGTTGACCATGCGCCCCTTGGCCGAGCCGGGGTGAACGCTGACGCCATGGATGGTATAGACGGCCGAGGCGGCGTTAAAGTTTTCAAATTCAATGCTGCCCACGTCGCCGCCGTCCACGGTATAGGCAAAATCCGCGCCAAAGCCCTCCACGTCGAACTTGTCCGCGCCGCGGCCGATTTCCTCATCCGGGGTAAAGGCCACTTTCACTGTGCCGTGGGGAAGGGAGGGGTCGCTGACGAGCGCCTCCAGGGCGGTCATAATTTCCGCCACGCCGGCCTTGTCGTCGGCGCCCAAGAGCGTGTTTCCATCGGTAACGATCAGCGTTTTGCCCGCGCGCGCTTCCAGCCCCGGATAACGCTCCGGGGTGAGCACGTCGCCGTTTTTGAGGGTGACAGGGCCGCCAGCGTAGGCGATAAACGCCGGCTGCACATTGGCGCTGGGCACTACGTCCACCGTGTCCATGTGGGCGATCAGGCCGATGACGGGCAAATCCTTGCGGTTGGCGGGCAGCGTGGCGTAAACGTAGCCGTATTCGTCCACATGCGCGTCGTCAAGGCCCAGGTCAAGCAGTTCGCCGGCCAACGCCTGCGCCAACGCAAGCTGTTTTTGCGTGCTGGGGCAGGTCTGGCTGGAGGCGTCCGAGGCAGTATCGTAAGCGATATAGCGCAAAAGGCGTTCACAAGCGCGCATAACATGGCTTCCTTTCAAAAATAGACGGTTTTAGGATGCCCGGATGGGCGGCGCAAAAAGCGTTCCGGCGCACAACGTGTTTTTGCCGTTTTCGAGGATGGATTGCCGGCCTGCAAAAAACTACAGGCAGCCGCCGGCAAAGCTGGCAGAGACGCGAAAAAAGACATTTCAACGCCGCCGGATTTTCGCACTTTCTGTGGGACAGGCTGCTGGTCCTGGAGCACCTTGCAAAAAACTGCCAGAGGAGCGGCATAAGCACATGGCAAAAGCGTCCGGCTCGCTGGATTTTCGCGGCCTCCGCGGCGCAGCGCCAGGTTCGAAAGACTTTGCAAGCCGCGCCGAAGCCGTGCGAGCGCCCAGCAAGAACGGCCAATTTACGGGGCGTTCAAAGTTCCGCGACGTATGCCGCCACTCTGGGGAAGTTTCGCAAACAGCCCCTGAAACAGTTTGCTGCCCGGCCAACGCGTCCATCTCGCTGATTTTCGGATTTTCTGCGAGGCAGAGCGGTCGGTTTCGAGGCGCTTCTCGGATAATTGCCAACGTTGTGCAAGCGCACGGTCAAAGCGTCCACCCGCCAAAATAGGAACTTTCATGGCACGGCCTCCGGCTTCGGAGAACTCACAGACGATGCTCCGCAAAAAGCGCGCCCCGGCTCGTGCCGTGCGGGCGGCCGGTCCGAGGCGGTACTTAGCGGTAATACAGCTTTTGCGTTTCCCGCTTTGGCTGGCAAGTAAGGTTGACCCCGAGGCGGCGGAACGTATCCTCGTCCACAGGGGAGAGCAGAACGCTGGCATGCGCTTCCAGCCCGGCGAGGCGGGGAAGCTGGGCAATGGCACGGGCGGCAAATTCGTCGTCCACGGCGCAGATGGAGAGGGCGATGAGCACCTCGTCCGTATGCAGGCGCGGGTTGCGGTTGCCCAGCGAAGAGACCTTCAGGCGCTGAATGGGCTCGATGATGCGCTCGGAAATCAGCTTTACATCGTCCGGGATACCGGCCAGCGTTTTCAGGACATTTAAAAGCATGGCGCTCGAACAGCCCAACAGGTCTTTCGTCTTTCCGGTGACTACGCTGCCGTCGGCAAGTTCCATCGCCGCGGCGGGTTTGCCGGTGAGCTCCTCAAGCCGGTTGGCTTCGCGCGCGGAGCGGCGGTTTTCCGGAGATACGCCCGCCTGCTCCATGAGGATTTCAATTTTGCCAATGGCGGCGTCCTCGCCCGTGCCGCGCAGCTTGGCGCAGCGCGCGGCGAAATAGCGACGCACGATTTCCCGGCGCGAGGCGTCGCAACAGGCGTCGTTGTCTGTAATGCAGAAGCCGGCCATGTTTACGCCCATATCGGTGGGCGACTCGTAGGGCGACTTGCCCTGGATGCGTTCAAAAATGGCGCGCAGAACGGGGAAGATTTCCACATCCCGATTGTAATTGACCGCCACCTCGCCGTAGGCTTCCATGTGGTACGGGTCGATCATGTTCACGTCGTTAAGGTCTGCCGTGGCGGCTTCGTAGGCGAGGTTTACGGGGTGCTTGAGGGGCAGGTTCCAGACAGGGAACGTTTCAAATTTGGCATAGCCCGCCTTCACGCCGCGCCTGTATTCATGGTAGAGCTGGCTCAGGCAGGTGGCCATCTTGCCGGAACCGGGGCCGGGCGCAGTAACCACGACCAGTTCGCGTTCGGTTTCGATGTATTCGTTGCGGCCGTAGCCCTCGTCGGAGACGATGCGGTTGAGATTGGAAGGATAGCCCTCAATTTCATAGTGGCGGAACACCTTCACGCCCTGGTTTTCCAGGCGGCGCTGATAGGCCTCGGCCGCCTGGCCGGCAAAGCGCGTGATGACCACGCTGCCCACGTACAGGCCGGCCTCGCGGAAGGCGTCGATCAGGCGCAGTGTTTCCGAATCGTAACCGATGCCCAGATCGCCGCGGATTTTGTTGGATTCGATGTCCTGAGCGCTGACGACGATGACCACTTCGGCGCGGTCGGCCAGCGTTTTGAGCATGCGCAGTTTGCTGTCGGGCTGAAAACCAGGCAGCACGCGGGCGGCATGGTGGTCGTCAAAGAGCTTGCCGCCGAATTCCAGGTACAATTTGCCGCCAAACTGGGCGATGCGCTCGCGAATGCGCGCAGACTGCATGCGGATATAGCGCTCGTTGTCAAACCCCTGCCGCATCAGTCCTTCCTCCCCAGCATGGCCGCGCCAATGATGCCGGCGTCGTTGCCCAATGTGGCCAGTTCCACGCGCGCAAACGACAGCGAGGGACAGTAGACATAATTGCCCAGCGCGGCGCGCACCGCGTCCAGCAAGAACGCGCCCGCGTGCGCTACACCGCCGCCGAGGACGAACATGTCCGGGTCGTAGACATTGACCAGGTTGCCAAGACCGATGCACAAATAATGCACATAAGTATTAAAAATTTTCAGGCAGTCCGCATCGCCTTCCTTGGCGAGGTCCAGCACGGCCTTGGCGTCCACGCGGCTTTCGTCGCCTTCCAGCCGGCTGGCCAGGGCGCAACCCGGCTTTGCGCGCATCAATTCGCGGCCCATGCGGATCAGCGCCGTGGCGCTGGCGTATTTCTCCCAGCAGCCGCGATGGCCGCAGTTGCAGTCCTCGCCGTCCATGGCCACAACCATATGGCCGATTTCCCCGCCCACGCCGTGCGCGCCGGTGTGCAGACGGCGGTTTTGCACGATGCCGCCGCCAATGCCGGTGCCGAGGGTGACAAGGATGCTGGTGGATACGTCTTTGGACGCGCCAAACGCACTCTCGGCCAGGGCGGCGACGTTGGCGTCGTTGTCCACATACACGGGAATGCCCAGGGCCGTTTGCAAACGCTCCATCAAGGGCACGTCCACCCAGCCGAGGTTGTTGCAAAAGGCGACCAGGCCCGTTTTGCGGTTCTGTTCGCCGGGAATGCCCACGCCCACGGCGACGATTTCTTCCAGGGTATGGCCGCTTTCGCGCACGACGCGGCGGCATGTTTCGGCCATATCGGCGGCGATGGGCTCAAAGCCGCGCTCAATGCCTGTTTTGCAGCTTGATTTGCAAAGTATGCGGCCGCTTTCGTCCACCACGCCAACCTTGGCGCTGGTAGCGCCCAGGTCGATTCCGATGTAGAGCATGGTTATTCCTCGCTTTCTTCCTGTTGTGCACGCATGGCGCGTTCCATATGGCGGTGCGCCAGCTCCTGCGCGGCGTTGTAGCCCATCTGCTTGAGGCGGAAGTTGCGCGCCGCCACCTCCAGCACGATGGCCAGATTGCGTCCGGGGTGAATGGGAATGAGTATATAGGGCAGCTTCACCCCGAGAATTTCGCCGTACTGGTCGGTCAGGCCCAGACGGTCGTATTCCTTGCCCTGTTGCCAGTTTTCCAGCTTGACCTCCAGGTCGATGGATTTGGAGCGGATTACCGCGCCCACGCCGTACATGGTGGCAATGTCGATAATGCCTACGCCGCGTATTTCCATGAAGTGCCGCACCAATTCCGGCGATTCGCCCACCAGGCGGTTGTCCGACACGCGGCGGATGTCCACCACGTCGTCGGCCACAAGCTGGTGGCCGCGCTTGACCAGTTCAATGGCCGTTTCGCTCTTACCAACGCCGCTTTCGCCGGTGATGAGCAGACCGCTTCCGTAAACGTTGACCAGCACGCCGTGCACCGTTTCGCGCGGGGCAAGGTAGTTGCGCAAAAAAGAGATCAGTTCCACTTCCACCTGCGTGGTTTCCTGCGCGGCGGAGTAAATGGGGATTTTGCGGGCCGCGCCCAGCACCAGCATTTCATCGAAGCAGGGGATGCCGCGGGCGATGATGATGCAGGGCACGTCGTAGCTGAAAAACTTTTTCAGGCGTTCGTGGCGCGTGCCCTCGTCGATCATGGAAAGATAGGTCATTTCCACCATGCCCAGAAGCTGCGGCCGCTCATAGCCGAAGAACTCCCAGTAGCCGGCCAATTGCAAGCCGGGGCGGTTGACGTTGGATACGCCGATGTTGAGTTTGCCGTCAGGGCTGGCAATAATGGTCTTGAGCTTCAGCGCCTTGACCAGATCCGCTTCCAGAACCATGCTTCAACCTCCAATTTCGCCACGGGCGAGCAATTCCTCCAGCACTCGCGCCACGCCGTCTTCATCGTTTGCAGGGGCATGCAGCGTCGCGCGGTCGCGCACCGCTTCGTCCGCGTTTTTCATAGCGTAACCACGCCCGGCGTAGAGGAGCATGGCCAGGTCGTTGTCCGCGTCGCCAAAGGCGGCGACCTCTTCGCGCTTTACGCCGAGGCGTTCAGCCAGGGCGCGCAGGGCTTCGGCCTTGTCTACGCCGGCGCGGACGATTTCCAGATATGTGGGATGGGAAAACATGGCGCGCAGCGTGGGAAACGAGGCGCGCACATGCTCCGCCAGCGCATGAAGCGCCTCATGCGGGCCCAGGCACAGGAGTTTCATGGCGCTTTGGGAAATCCACGTTGAAAGCGGTACGCCTACAGCTTCGCCGCGCCAGCGGATGCGCGCTTCGTATTCGTCGCACACCGCTGCCACGCGCTTTTCGTAGAAAAAACCACGTTCGGGGAAATACTGTATAAAAACGCCGCGCGCTTCCGCCGCCGCGCAGACCGCGCGCGCGGTTTCCGCGGGGATATCGGCCTTAAAAAGGGGCGCGCCGGTGCGCCAGTCGCAGGCAAGCGCGCCGTTGAAGACGATCATGGGCGCGTTTGCATGCAGTTGCTCGGCAAACGGGCGGGAAGAAAGATACATCCGGCCGCTGGCGACGACAAATTTCGCCCCCGCCGCCATGGCGCGTTCTGCCGCCCGAATGGTGCGCGGGGAAAGTTCGCTGTTGTCGTTAAGCAAGGTGCCGTCCAGGTCCGAGGCAATCAGCCGTATCATTGGTAACCCCCTCCGCGTTCTATTCTAACGTATTTTCTGCCGCGATGCAAGTGCGCAAAGCGCGTTTCAGAAAAATCCGCTGCCAAAAATCCCCGCGCTTGACGGCGGAAGAAATGGAAATGCTACAAAACAGGAGGGGATTAACCATGTCCGTTGGACTCATTGTTCTCATCATTACGGGCCTTCTGGTGGTATTCGGCGCGGGACAGCGCGCCCTGGACCGCCTGCGCCTGAACGACAAGCAGGCGCTTTTGTTCATTGCGTTGATTATCGGCCTGGGCTTTGTGCCCGACATTCCGCTGGGCGGGAACGTGACCGTCAACCTGGGCGGCTGCGTGGTTCCGCTCATCCTGTGCGCCTACCTGTTCGTGCGCGCGGGCACGTGGATGGAGCGCGGCCGCTCCATTGCTGCGGCGCTGGTGACGGGTGTGGTCTGCTATATCATCGGCCGCTACGCCGCCGACGAACCGGAAACAATCACCTTTGACCCCAACTATCTCTACGGCATCGCCGGCGGCGTTGTGGCCTATCTGTTTGGCCGTTCGCGGCGCGCGGCCTTCATCGCCGGCGTGACGGGCGTTTTGATTGCCGACGTCATCGCCTCCATAGAGGTCTGGTCGCAGAGCATTGACCAGACGCTGTCCCTGGGCGGCGCCGGCGCTTACGATGCGGTGGTCATCTCCGGCATCTTGGCGGTGCTGCTGGCGGAATTGATTGGCGAAATCGCCGAGCGCGCCGCGCGCGGTAAAAACCGGCCCAGCCGCGAATACAGCATTGAACAGGGCGAATTTTTGCGAAAGGAGCGCGAAAAATGAATCGCGTATTTGTACTGCTGGCGCTACTGCTTGTGCTTGTCGTTCCGGCCCGGGCTGAAATGGACGGCGACTGTGTGTACACCCTTTACAGCGCCGGCGGCGAAGAACTGACCATGCGCGCCGGGCGCATGTACGTAGGGGACGAGTATATTTCCTCGGATAACCAGCTTTACCGCGTGGCGTCCGTAGACGATGGAAACAGGACCGCCATCGCCGAACACGTGGGCGAAGCGACGCTGGACGAGGCGGCCGCCACGGCCTTTGCCTCGCTGATTGTCCGCGCGGAGTCGGAAAAAAAGATCGCCATGTATTCCACGCATTCCGATGAAAGCTATGTGCCTTCGGACGGCGAGTCCTCCAAACTCGAAAATGCGGGCATCTACGATGTGGGCGAGTCTCTGGCCGAGAGTTTCGAGAAGCTGGGCGTCGACGTGGAGTATTCCAAGGAAACCTTCCATCCCCATGACGCGGGCGCCTATCGCCGGTCGCGGCGAACGGCGGAGGAACTGCTCAAGGACAGCCCGGACGCGCTCTTGGACATTCACCGCGACGCCATTCCCGCCGAACAGTATGAAACCGAGGTGGATGGCGAAGACGTGAGCATGGTGCGCCTGTTTGTGGGCCGCTCCAACCCCAACGGCGATGAAAACAAGGCCTTTGCGCAGCAAATCAAGGCCGTCGCCGACGAAGAATACCCCGGCCTTGTCAAGGACATTTATATCGGCAAGGGCAACTACAATCAGGAACTTTACCCCCGCGCTCTGCTTCTGGAAATGGGTACGCACGAGATTGAAAAGGAAAAGGCCATGGCCTCGACCGACTACATCGCCGACGTCATTTCCCAGGTGCTCTACGGCGAAAGCGCCGTCGCCGAGGAAGAGGGCGCGGCGCAAAGCGGCGTCGCTTCGGGCATCTTCTGGGTGATCGGCGCGGTGATCGTCATTGCGGTCATTTACGCATTGGCCTCCACGGGCCGCCTGTCGGCCATCTGGAACAAAATCAAGCGCACCGGCAGCGAAATGACCGGGGGCGTAGTGGGGAAAAAGCCCGACAAGGGCGACAAGGAACGCTGAGCTGCGGAGGCGCCGCGCCGGCTGTGGATGGATTGCCCCCGGCGCGGCGCCTCCCGCACGGTTTGCCGGGCTGCCGGGGACGCGAAAGCGGTTATGCGCATCGCTGGGCATAGACAGTCTGCATACGAAGCTGCGAAGGCCGCGCCTTGCCGCCATTGCGATGGCCAGGGCAGGAACGGCCGCCGGTTTTCGCGGCACGGAACAGAAATTGTATAGATAAATTGCCTGGATATGCCCCAAATGCCCTTGCGCGCGGGAAGGCAGCCTACCGGAGAGGCGATGCAGCAGGCTGCGCGCCGCCCTGGTATGTCGGAACGGAAACAGCCGTCTGCGCCCGGCGGCTCAAGCCCCTCCATACGGACGGTTGAGCGGAAGTGATCAGTGCAGAAGATGGGAAGATTCGCAACGCTGGCAATGGACGCTTCGGGAGTGGATTCGACGGGTTTTGCCGCCGCCTTTGCTGCGAAGATCTTTGCAGAGAGGACGCTTCGCGCGGACCGTCGGGGAAAGAGCGCTGCAGATTCGCCGCTTGCCGTTCCGCGACGGGCAAGGCCTTTTTGACACGGCACACTGACTGAGGCGCTTATTCGCGCGTCCGGAAACGAATTTGGCAGATGCGTCGGAAGAATTTGCTTTCAAAAGGCTGCGGCGTGTGAAGCGTTCTCATTTGCGTTATAAACCTTTGCGCGGGGTTCTCGCGAGCGCCTTGTGTCTATCGGTCTATGCAAGCGCCTGTTCGCGCATAGCATATGGGAATGGATGGATGCGCGAAAGGGCTTCAAAAAAGGGCTTGCAGAACGCAAATATCCTTTCGTCCATAATCCTTGCGCGTTGGACGCGTCCTCCAGGCGCGGGTTCCCGCAAACGCCATGTTTGTCCACCGGTTTATGAAAATATCCGTTCGCACGCATGGGATGGAAATGGATGCGTGGAAGGGCCTCAAAAGAGGCTTGCAAAACGCAAATTCCCTTTCGCCGCATAATCCTTGCGCGTTGGACGCGTCCTCCAAGCGCGGGTTCCCGTAAACGCCCTGTTTATCCGCCGGTTTATGAAAATATCCGTTCGCACGCATGGGAATGGAAGGATGCGCGGAAGGGCCTCAAAAGAGGCTTGCAGAACGCAAACACCCTTTCGCCGCATAATCCATGCGCGTTGGACGCGTCCTCCAGGCGCGGGTTCCCGCAAACGCCATGTTTGCCCATTGGTTTATGAAAACAGCCGTTCGCACGCATGGGAATGGATGGATGCGCGGAAGGGCCGCTTTCCCAAAGGCTGGGGCGCTTTCAGCCTTCAAAAAATCTTTCGGGAAGAAAGGCCGCGCGGAGTGCCTATGGCCGCGGGAAAGCAGTAAAAAATCTGTCATCATCGAGGATATGGCCACGAAAACGGCGCTTTCCATGGCGAAAAGGCCGGCAATTTGGCAAAGAGTCGAAGCCCTTTCGTCAGGCAACGCTTTTCAAAAAACAGTTTTTTCGCTTTTTCGGCGGCCTGGTTTTTCGGCGTATAAGGCTTCGGGCAATGGACGCGCTCCGGCGCATGTAAAACGGACAAACGCTTTGCCGGCGCGCCCGGCGGCCGGATGCGTCTGCGCGGCCCGGCCTGAGAAACCTGGACAGCGGCGAAGTTTCCGCGCGGCCATGCCGGGAAAAGATGGCACGGCTGGTCGCGGCGCGAAAGGAGGCGCGCATGCGCGTCAAAGTATACATGGCCGCGTATTACCTGGCGCACGCGGTCTATCAGAGCTATATGAGCCTGTTTTACCGGGGGCGGGGGCTGGGTTCCGCACAGATCGGCGCGGTCTATGCCCTCGCGGCGGCGGCGTCGATTCCGGGACAGATGCTCTTTGGGGCGCTCGCCGACCGGGCGCGCAAACCCGGGCGCGTACTGCGCGCGCTGCTGCTGACTTCGGCGGCGCTGCTGCTTTTGCAAACGCTTTCGCGCGACATGTTCGCGCTTTTCGCGCTGGCGGCGCTGTTTGGTTTTTTCTATACGGGCGTGCAGCCCATCGGCGACGCGCTGGCCCTTGAACGCCTGCGGCGCGAAAACCGCCCCTTTGGCCCGGCGCGCCTGATGGGCGCGTTGGCGTTCGCGGCCTCGGCGCTGGCTTTCGGCTTTTTCCTGGACGCCTCCGGCCGGGAAGGTCTGGTGGCGGCGGCGTCCGCGGCGCTGATGCTGGTGGCGCTGGCCGCGTCGTTTCTGCTCGGCGGGGAAAAACGGGCGCAAAGCGATGTGCAACCGTTGCGGCTTTTGAAAAACCGCGACCTTGTGCGCCTTCTGGCCTTTATACTGCCCGCGCAGGCGACGATGGGCTATTTCTACGCCTTTTTCCCCACGCGCTTTATGGAACTGCCCGGGGCGTCGGGGACGCTGCTGGGCTGGGCGAATTTTGTCGCCGCCGCGGCGGAGATTCCCTTTCTGCTGGCGAGCGACCGCCTCTTTCGCCGCCTGGATGCGGCGGGCGTGGCGGCGCTTTCCACGCTGGCGCTCGGCCTGCGCTGGCTGCTGGCCGCCCTTGCAGAGAACGCTTACGTGCTGCTCGCTTCCCAGGCGCTGCACGGATTGGGCTACATCGCCATTTCGGTGAGCATGGCGCTCTACATCCGCCGCGAGGTTCCCTCCAAAGCGCAGGCCTCTGGGCAGGCGCTTTTGAACGTGGTCTGTTACGGCCTTGCGCGCGTGCTGGGCAACGCTCTGGGCGGCCTGGCGGCGCGCGCCTGGGGACAGGCGGGCGGCTTTTTGGCCTGCGCGGGCCTGTGTTTTGCCGCGCTGGCGGCGTTTTTCCCGCTATGGAGAGGCGCGTTTTGCAATTCCCGAAGCAATATGTTATAATATGAAAGAGAGCGCCGCCTGCCGGCGCGGGAAAACCAGCCGGCCCAGCGCCGCGAGGGAGGGACGCATGTGAACAATCCGCAAGAGCTTCGCGCTGAACAGGAATACACGGCGCGCGTACAGCAGCTGCTGCTGGCGGTGATCGAACAATCCACGAGCATTTCCGGCAGCCATGCCGAGGCCGTGCGCATGATCGTCGCCGACGCTTGGGAGGAATTGCGCATGAAGCCCACGGCGCTTTCGCCGCAGGATTTGGAGCAGCTTTCCGCCGAGGTGGACCGCTATCTGGTGCGCAAGTCTTTTACCGACGATCTGGCCCAGCGCTACCGCCGCATGCTGATGAGCCCCTTCTTTGCCCGCGTGGATTTTATCGAGGAGGGGGAGGAGACGGTCGAGAAGATCGTCATCGGCCTTTACAGCCTGCGGGATGAAAACGGCGAAATGCTCGTGCACGACTGGCGCGCGCCGGTGTGCTCGCTGTATTACGATTCCATGCCCGGCCCCTGCCGTTACGACAGTCCTTCCGGGGAAATCTGCGGGCAGATGACGCTCAAGCGCCAGTACCGCATAGAGGACGGCCGGCTCAAATACTATGTGGATACGCAATTGAGCATTGACGATGGCATGCTTCTGGATTTGCTTTCGCAGGCCACCACCCGCCACATGCGCCAGGTGGTTTCCACCATCCAGGCCGAACAATCCGCCGCCATTCGCCACGAAAACGCGCGGGTGATTTCGGTTGTGGGCGCGGCCGGATCGGGCAAGACGTCCATCGCCATGCATCGCGCCGCCTTCCTCATGTACCGCCAACGCGATACGCTCGACGCCCGCCGTATACAGATTCTCTCCCCCGGCAGCGCCTTTTCGGAGTACATATCCGCGGTGCTGCCGGAACTGGGCGAGGAAAATATCCGCTCCCGCACGCTGCGGGAAATCGTCGAAAGCATCCTCGGCAAAAAAGTGGAACCGCCGCTCAAACAATTGGAAACGCTTCTTGACCCGGCCAACGAAGACCGCCGGGAATCCGTGCGCTTCAAGTGCGGGCAGGATTTTCTGGAAAGATTGCGCAAATATGCCGATTCCTTCGCCACCTTTGGGCCGGATTTTGCCAACGTATGGCTGGACGGCCAGCTGCTCATCCGTCGCGAGGAACTGCGCCGCATGTACAAAGACGAGTTCAAACTCCTCACCCCGGCCCAGCGCCTTACGCGCGTGCGCGCCACGCTGGAAACGCGCGTGGCCAGTTGGGAAGCGAGCATGTACAAACAGTATGAAAAGCAGTTCGAAAGCCACTATCATGGGCGCGAGTTGACGTTTGTGTGCAAAATGGCCGTTTCGCAGCGCCTGCAGCCGGTGCGCGCGCAATTGCGCGGCATGCTGGAAATCAAGGGCGGCGATTTGCTCTTGCAAGTCATGCGCGATGCGCCCTCCAGGCTGCGCGAACTCTACCGCGAAAATCGCGAAGCGGGCCTGACCTGGTGGGAAGACGCCGTGGCCGAGGCCTGGCTGATGGTGCGCCTGGGTTTCGCCGCGCCGGATAAGACCATTTACCACCTGCTGGTGGACGAAGCGCAGGACTATTCCGAAACCGCCCTTTCCATGCTGGCGCTTTACCACCCCAACGCGCATGTGACGCTTTTGGGCGATCCCATGCAGCGCACTTGCCCGGGCATGGATGCCTGCCGCCCCGAAAACTGGGGAGCCTGTTTTGGGGATCCGGACGCGAAGGTGTTTTCGCTCAGCCGCTGCTATCGCTCCACGCTGCCCATCGCCCGGCTGTGCAACGCCATACTCCCCGATGCGGAGCGCCTCAAGCCATTTGGCCGTGAGGGCGATATGCCCGTGGTGGCCGGTTACAGCCTCGAGGCCGTGCAACAGACGCTGGCGCGCCTGCGCGCGGAGGGATACCATTCCATCGCCGTCATTACCCGCACGCAGAAGCAGGCGGAGAACCTCAGCCAGAAATTGGAGGGCGTGTACCGCTTCGACGGCGGCGAGGACGATCAGAACTACGAAACCGGAGACTGCGTGGTTGGCAGCTATCACCTGATGAAAGGGCTGGAATTTGACGCGGTCATCGTCGTCTGGCCGGACGCGGAGCTGACCGACGACGAGCGGCGCCGCCTTTATACGGCCTGCTCGCGCGCCCTGCATGCGGCGGCGCTGCTGGCCGACGAAAAAATGCTTGAAAAGCTGGGAATTGTGCTGTGAGATACGACGCCATTATCCTCGGCGGCGGCGCGGCGGGCCTGGCGGCGGCGGTAGCGCTGGCGCGCAGGGGCCGCCGCGTGGCTGTGCTGGAAGCGCAGGCGCGCGTGGGGCGCAAGCTGCTCGCCACCGGCAACGGCCGCTGCAATTTCACCAATACAGGAGCCCGTCCGGAGGATTACTTCGGCGACCATGCGCTCGCCCGGGGCGCGCTTTGCGCCTTTCCGTCGGCAAAGGTGCTGGAGTTTTTTGCCTCTTTGGGCGTTCCCGCGCGCGTGGATGCGCAGGGGCGCGCCTACCCGGCCAGCAATATGGCTTCGTCGGTGCTGGACGCCCTGCGGCTGGCGCTGCAGGAGGCCGGGGGAGAGGAAATCACCGGCTTTCGCGTGCGCGCCCTTTCCCGGGAGATGATCGCCACGGCAGAGGATGGGCGGCAGGCAGCCGGCCGTTGCGCGCTGCTGGCCACGGGCGGCCTGGCCGCGCCTTCGTTGGGGGCGGCGGACGCGCCGTTTGTCAAGGCGCTGGGCCATCGCTTCACCCGCCGGACGCCGGCGCTTGCGCCGCTGGAAACCGAGCCGGCGCCTGCGCTCAAGGGCCTGCGCGCGCAATGCGCCCTGTCTCTGGAAGGGCGAAAGGAACGCGGCGAAATCCTTTTTACCGAATACGGGGTTTCCGGCATCGCCGCCATGCAGCTTGCCCGCTTTGCCCGCCCCGGCGCATCGCTTGCGATTGACTTTTCCCCGGACGGACGCCTGGATTTGTCCGCGCGCGCCCGCATGCTGCCCAAGCGGCGCATGGAGGACTTTCTCAACGGCGTCGTGCCCCGGCGCGTGGGGCAGGCGCTGGTCAAGAGCGCGGGCATCCCGCAGGCGAAAACGGCGTCGGAACTGACGGGCGCGGAACTTGCCGCCCTTGAGGACATGCTTGCCGGTTGGACGCTGCCCGTGCGCGGCGCGCGCGGCTTTGACCAGGCGCAGGTGACCGCAGGGGGGCTTTCGGGCGCGCAGTTCGATGCGCAAACGCTGGAATCCCGCAACGTGCGCGGCTTGTATGCCGCCGGGGAAGTGTTGGACGTGGACGGCCCCTGCGGGGGCTACAACCTGCAATGGGCGTGGGCGTCGGCGCTGCTCGCCGCCCGCTCGATCGACGAAAGGCTCAGGGCATGATACGCATAACGCAACTCAAACTGCCGCTGGATTATGAAAATACGCCCCTCGCCGCGCATGCCGCGAGGGCGCTTCGCTGCGCTCCGGAGGACATCGCCAACGTACGCCTGCGCAAGCGCTCGGTGGACGCGCGCGACAAGGGGGACATACGCTTTGTGCTCACGCTGGATGTGGAAACCAAGCGCCCCATGAAGGCGCTTCCCAGGGGCAGCGAACGCGTTTCCCCGCCGGAAGCGCGGGCGCTGCCTGCGCCGCGCGTGCTTGCGCACCGTCCCCTGGTGGTCGGGCTTGGCCCGGCGGGATTGTTCGCGGCCCTGACGCTGGCCCGCGCCGGCCTTGCCCCGCTGGTGGTGGAGCGCGGCAAGCGCGTGGACGAGCGCGCCCGGGACGTAAACGCCTTCTGGAACGGCGGCGCGCTCGACCCTGAAAGCAACGTGCAGTTCGGGGAAGGTGGCGCGGGCGCGTTTTCCGATGGCAAACTCAATTCCGGCGTCAAGGACCCGCGCTGCCGCGAAGTGCTGGAAACGCTGGCCCGCTTCGGCGCGCCCGAGCAAATCCTCTGGGAAGCCCGGCCGCATGTGGGAACCGACCGCCTGCCCGGGGCGGTGCGCGCCATCCGCGAAGAGATCATCCGTCTGGGCGGGGAAGTGCTGTTTGAAACGCGGTTGATTGGGCTGCTGGCCGAGGCCGGCTGCGTGCGCGGCGCGGTGTGTTTGCGCGGCGGGGAACGGCTGGAAATCGAAACGGAGAACGTCCTCCTCGCCGTGGGACACAGCGCCCGCGATACGTTCGCCATGCTGCATGAACTGGGCGTGCCGATGTCGCCCAAGCCTTTTTCCGTCGGCGCGCGCATTGAACACGCGCAAACGCTCATCGACCGGGCGCAGTACGGCAAAAGCGCCGGCCATCCGGCTCTGCCCGCGGCGGAATACCGCCTGAGCGCCCACTTGCCGGACGGGCGCGCCGCCTACACGTTTTGCATGTGCCCGGGCGGCACGGTGGTGGCGGCGGCCTCGGAGGCAGGCGGCGTGGTCACCAACGGCATGAGCCCCTTCGCCCGGGACGGTCAAAACGCCAACAGCGCCCTGCTCATCTCCGTCTCGCCCACGGACTTCCCCGGCGGCGACCCGTTGGCCGGAGTGCGCTTCCAGCGGGCGTGGGAGAGGCGCGCCTTTGAATTGGCGGGGGGAGATTTCCGGGCCCCCGCCCAGCGCGTCGGGGATTTTCTGGCGGGAAGGGCCTCCCAAGGCGCGGGCGACGTGCTTCCCAGCTATCGCCCCGGCGTCTGCTATACCGACCTGGCCCGCTGTCTGCCGGATTACGCCGTGGAGGGCATGCGCGAGGCCATTCGCCTCTTTGACCGCCGCCTGAAGGGCTTCGCCAGCCCTGGCGCGGTGCTCACCGGCCCGGAAACGCGCTCCAGTTCCCCTGTGCGCATTGAGCGCGATACAAATTGTGAAAGCGTCCTGCGGGGCCTGTATCCCTGCGGCGAAGGCGCGGGCTATGCCGGGGGCATCCTCTCCGCGGCGGTAGACGGCATAAAGTGCGCCGAACGGCTGATGACGGGAAGGCTCTGAAGGGATGGGGAAGATTCGATGGAAAAAATTTGTGAAGAATTGCGCGCTATTTTGGAAACATTCGCCGCTTCGGGCTGGGAGGAACTCGCCCGCCCCGCGCAGCGCTTCCTGAACGGGGATTTAAGCCGCGCGGCGCTCAAAGCGGCCGTTGCGCAGGCCCGGGAGGTCTGTGGAAACTGCGGATGCGCGCTCGACAAACTCTATCCGCGGGCGCTGGCGCTGCTGTGAAGGGGGCCGCTTCGGGCAATTATGTGACAAAACGGGAACATAGCCTGAAATTGCTTTCCATATAACAGGGTTTTGTGGTATAATCAAACACAACGGCCGCCCGGCGGGCGATGAACGTATTGGAGGCGATTGGCATGGAGCAGCGTTTCAGGCTGATTTTGGCCTCTGCGTCGCCGCGCAGGCGCGAACTTTTGCAGCGCATGGGGTACGAATTTGAAATATGCGCGCCGGATGTGGACGAGCATGTGGACGGCCGGGCTGAAGACATCGTGCAAACGCTGGCCGCCCGCAAGGCGCGCGCGGCGGCCGCGCATTATGCCGAGGGCGTGATTATCGCTTCGGACACGCTGGTTTCGCTGGAGGGAAAGCCGTTGGGCAAGCCCGTGGACGAAGATGAGGCCTACGCCATGCTGCGCGCGCTTTCCGGCCGCGCCCATGAGGTGTTTACCGGCGTGTGCCTGCGCGACGCGGCCACGGGCCGCGAGTCGGTGGAAGTTGTGGAAACGAAGGTGCGCTTCCGCGCGCTTTCGGATGCGGAAATTTGGGACTATATCCATACGGGCGAGCCGATAGACAAGGCTGGCGCCTATGGTATACAGGGCGGCGCGGGCGCGTTTGTCGAGGAGCTGGACGGCTCCTTTGAAAATGTGATGGGCTTTCCTGTAGAGGATGTGGAACGCATGCTGCGCGGTTTTGCGGGCGGCGGGCAATGACTGCGTTTGTTTTGCCGCAAGCCCTGCGCGGGCATGCCGGCGGATTGAACTGGTAAGCGGCGCCGCGGGCGCGGCCGGGAATGCGGCGGAACTTGCGCAAAGGGGCGTCCGCTTCTCCGTGGACGCGCCATGCAGGCAAATGAAAAGGGCTGCGCGCCGCAAGCGCGGCAAGAAGCACGAAGGAACCGGGAGGGGCGCGGATGGGCGTTTTTTCATCCGGAGGCGTGGGCATCGACCTGGGCTCCGCCAATGTGACGATATTTCTGGAAAGCGAAGGCGTGGTTTTGCGCGAACCCAGCTATGTTTTGTCCCTGCGGGACGAGCCGGACAGCGTGCTCGCCTGCGGGCGGGACGCCCGGCAGATGCTGGGGCGCACGCCGCGCGCGGCGGTGCTCGTCTCGCCGGTGATGGACGGCGCGGTGGGCGATATTGAACTGGCTACGACGCTTCTGCGCACGCTTTCGGAGAAGGCCATCGGCCGCCGCCGGGCGCTGGACCGCACGCGCGTGGTGGTTTCGATGGGTCTGGGCGTAACGCGCGTGGAGCGCGCTGCGCTTCGCGAAGCCGTCAAGGCCCTGGGCGCGCGGCGCGCGGCGCTGATTCGCTCTTCGGTGGCCGCGGCGGTGGGCGCGGGCGTGTCCATCTCCGAGCCAAAAGGCGTGATGGTTGTAAACATCGGCGGTTCCACCACCGAAGTGGCCGTAATTTCCATGGACGGCGTGGTCGCCTCGCGTACGGCGCGCACCGGCGGCATGGCGCTGGACGAGGCCATTATCCGCTACATACGCAACGAAAAGGGCCTGGTCATCGGCCAGCGCACGGCCGAAGATTTGAAAATTGACATCGGATCGGCCAAGGAAGCCGGATTTACCGAGGCGGAGGATGTGCTTTTGCGCGGCCGCGACGTGCGCACCGGCAAGCCGGCCACCATTTCCATCTCCCAGCGGGATGTGCACAAGGCGATTTTGCCGCCTTTGCAAACGCTTCTGGAAAACATCCGCGAAGCCTTTGAAAATACGCCTCCGGAACTGGCCGCGGATATACTCGAGCGAGGAATCTATCTCAGCGGCGGCGGCGCGCGCCTGGAGGGACTGCGCGAACGCCTTTCTGAAATGCTGGGTATGCCCGTACACATGGGCGAATCGCCGGAAGACGATGTCGCCGCAGGCGCGGGCGCGGCCGCGGCGGACGAACGCCTGGCCTCGCGCTTGGCGCAATCGGGCTGCCTGATCGAACTGTAAGGGGATCTGCATGGCAAACAGACGCACCGGACGCGCCTATTCCAAGGCGCACGTTGAAAAAAAGAGGCGGACGAGGGGCAACACCCTGCGGAGGGTGTTGTTCGTGCTTGCAGTTTTGGCGGTCGTGGTGGCGGCGGTATTTTTCCTGGTGCTGCGCGGCGGCGAAGGCGTTTCCGTGGGCGAAAATGCCATCGGCAGCGTATTTTCGCCGGTGCAGAACGCCTTTAGTTCCGCAACCAAGTGGGTGCGCGACTTTTTTCAGGGCTGGCGCGATTACGACGACCTGCAGGCAAGTTACGATGCATTGTATATGGAAAACCAGCAGCTCAGCCTGCAAGTGCAAAGCGCGGAGGAAGCCTTTGCCGAGAATGAGCGCCTGCGCACGTTGCTGGACGCGCAGGAGCGCTATGAAACGCTGGATCCCATCTACGCCAAGGTCATTGCCCGCGATCCCGGCGAATGGTTCGATACCTTCTCGGTCAACCGCGGCACCAGCGACGGCGTCAGCGAGGGCATGGCCGTCGTTACCGGCGACGGGTTGGTGGGCCATGTGTACGAAGTGGGCATGAACTATGCCAAAGTGCTCACCATTATCGACTCGCGCAGCGCCGTTTCCTGCCTGGTTGAGCGCACGCGCGACAACGGCGTGATGCGCGGCCAAATTACCGCGGATTCGGAAACGGCCGAATGTTACGTCTACTATGTGCAAAATATTGCCAACGTCGTGCCGGGAGACACGCTGATCACCTCCGGCACGGATTCGCTTTATCCCAAGGGACTGACGGTGGGCACCGTCACTGCGGTCAGCCGCGAGGCCGACTCTTCCGGGCGCTATGTGCTGTGTATGCCCAGCGCGGATTTTCAGCATATCGAGGAAGTGCTGATTCTGCGCACGGTGGTTGAAACCGACGATGAAAGCCTGAACCCCGTGCCCACGGCCACGCCCGTGCCCACGGTGGCCGCTACGCCCGCGCCTTCCGACGTCCTGGCGCAGCCGCAGGAAGACACAGGCGACGTGTTCCTCTGGCCCACGGCCACGCCCGCCGCCGGCGCTACCGAGCAGCCGCTGTATGAAGAGCTGCCCGAGGACGTTTGGGCGACCGGCTGAGGAGGATAGGCGATGCGCAGAAAAGTAATGCCCACGGCGCTGGTGTTGCTCGCGCTGATGCTGGACACGGCGGTGATTCCCTTTTTGATTTCCACCCCGTATATCGTCTCGCTGACGTTTGCAACGGTGCTTGTGCTGGGCGTCTACCTGGGCCGCATGCACGGAATGCTTTACGGCATGATCGGCGGTTTGCTTACCGATATACTCGTCGGTTATCCACTGGGGTTTAACACGTTCATTTTCATCGGCCTGGGCTTTCTGGCCGGAACGATTGCTTATGAGCCCCCGGCGGTTCGTTTGCGCAAAGCGCCCTCCAAGGTGTATCTGCGCCGCGCGTTGACCTTTATGGGCATGGCGCTGGCGCGCGAGGTGGCCATTTATGGCTATCAGTACTTCAATACCGCGCTGCTTTCCGGCGTGTACTTTCTCAACATATTCGCCCGCACGCTGCTTTCCACGGGGCTGTGCATGCTTCTGGGCCCGTTGGAAGCGCGCATCGTGCTGGGCAAGCCCGTGCGCTACCAGCGCACATCCGCAAAGCGGGAGGTGAAATCCTTTTGAGGCCATATAAAGTTCGCGTGCTGATTGTCTGCCTGGCGCTGGTCATTGCCTTTACGGCGGTGTTTTTCAAGCTGGAAAACATGATGATTCAAAACCAGGACGCTTCTACTGCGCGCGCCAGTTCGCGTTCGACCAAGACATTGACCATTACCGGCATGCGCGGCACCATTTATGATGTAAACATGACGCCGCTGGCCTACGACCGGCGCAGTTACAATGTGACTTTTTATCGCGACCCCTCGCTCAGTTCGGAGGAGGACCGCAGAAACTACACGCGTTCCATCCTGGAAACCATCAAGTTGGTGGAGTCCAACGGCAAGAGCACCATCACCGAATTCTGGCTGAAAAAGGACGAAGACGGCGTGTGGCGCTTTTCCACGGATTCAACTTCTGAAACAGTAAACGCTACCCGCGAGAGCCAGTGGCGCGCCAATTTCTACCTTTCCAATACGCCGGAAGAAGAGCTGTTTGACGCGCTGTTGGAAAAATACCTCATCATCGACGTTTTGCGCGAAGAAATTATTGAAACCTATGGCGAAGAGGTTGAAAGAGAGGCTTCCGACGAGGACATCGTTGCGCAGTATGAGGACATGATTGTCAAAATCCTCGCCATCTGGCAGGCTTCGCGCATGAACAACTACAACTCCACCCCCGTGGCCATTGCCTACGATGTCGGCTTTGAAACCGTGTCTGAAATTGAGGCCCGCGCCATGGAACTGGACGGCATGTCCGCCGAGGAAAGTTCCACGCGCGTCTATCCGCAGGGGCGCACCGCCGCGCACGCCGTGGGCTATGTGGGCAGAATTTCTTCCAACGACGACATGGAGGAATATCTGGCCAAGGGCTACCCTTCCGACGCCATGGTGGGCGTATCCGGC
This sequence comes from uncultured Clostridia bacterium, assembly GCA_904420265.1. Taxonomy (GTDB): domain Bacteria; phylum Bacillota; class Clostridia; order Christensenellales; family Aristaeellaceae; genus Pullichristensenella. The sequence continues at coordinate 2,990 of CAJFUU010000025.1, read as the reverse complement.
ATTGAAAGTTCCATGGAAGATCAGCTTTCGCCCTATCTTTCCTATCGCCAGGGAGAGCAGGTGGTGGAAATCGACACGCGCGGCAAGATTGTGCGCGAAATTTCCTACACTGCGCCGGTGGACGGCAATTCTGTGGTGTTGACCATCGACTCGGATTTGCAGGACGTGATGCGCACGGCGCTGCAACAGGTCATTTATGAGATCAACTATGACCAGCGGCGGCAGATGACTTCCGAATCCTGGCAGCGGCGCAACGCCTCGGAACTGGCGCGCTATGAGGATATGGGCCACGAAGTGCAACTTGCCGAAACCGGCGCCATGATCGCCATGGACCCCAATTCCGGCCGCGTGCTGGGGTATGTGAGTTTGCCGGACTACGATCTTTCCATGTTTGAAGGCACCATCGACTCGGGAACTTGGGCGCAGATTGTCAACGACGAGAACAATCCCCTGTTTGACCGCGCCATCGGCGCCAAGGACGCCCCCGGCTCCACATTCAAGCTGTGTACGGCGCTGGCGGGCCTGGCCACAGGCGTTCTTACCCCGGACAGGCGCATCAGCGACGAGGGCGCGTTCTATTTCACCGATACCGCCAACCCCGCCCGCTGCTGGACGACGCATATTGAAAACCATCAGAATCAGACGGTGGTGGAGGGGCTCTCCAACTCCTGCAACTACTTCTTCTATATGGTCAGTTATGAAATGGGCATTGAGCCGCTGGTGGAATGGGCGGCTGCGCTGGGCCTGACTTCCAAGACCAATATCGAATTGCCGGGCGAGGCCACCAGTTTTGTCGGCAACCAGGAAATGCTCTACAACCCCGATTTGCCCATTGAAGAACAGCAGACCTACAAGCCGATGATCGCCGCCAACTCCCTGCGCTCGCTGATTGAGCGCATCGGCGAGGAGCGCAACATTGAATACGACGACGAGCGCATCGACGAAGTGGTGAAAAAGTTGATGGACATTGCCGTCAGCTACGACAACCGCTCTGAGTGGAACGCTCCCATCCGCGAAATTCTGGTTTACGACCTCAATCTGCCGGTGCAGTATATTTCTTCAAACTACCTGGGCAACACCGTGGCCAGCTATATCTCGGACCTTTACTGGACGCCCAACGAAACCATCATGGTCGGCATCGGCCAGTCCATTACCCAGATTACGCCCATTGCCGCGGCGCGCTATGTTTCCGCCATTGCCAACGGCGGCACGGTGTACGACGCGCAGATCATCGACAAGATCATCGCCCCCGACGGCACTGTGGTGCTGGACAAGGAACCGGTGGTGGCCAACCAGATTGAGACCGATCCGCAGTACTTTGAATTGATCCAGGAAGGCATGCGGAACGTGACTTCCGTGGAAAACGACGGCACCGCCGCCGAGCAGTTTGCAAGTTCGAAGTATCCTGTGGCCGCCAAAACCGGCACTTCGCAGAGGACGGAGATCGACGTGGAGAACAACTCCTGGCTGGTGTGCTACGCGCCGGCGGACAATCCCCTGATCGCCGTGGTGGTTTACATTCAAAATGGTTACGCCGGCGCGCGCTCTGCCGGAGCGGCGATCGACACTATTACCTACTACCTGGACAACTACGGCGGCTATGAAACTACGACCGTGGCGGACGAATTTTCGGTCGCCAGCTGACGCAAAGGAGTCTGTGCAATGCTGAATCGCCAACGCCAGTGGATGCGGGAAAAACTGGCGGCACTGACCAAGCAACTCCGTCTGAATCGCTTTGACCGGAGTCTGATGCGTTATTTTGACTGGCCGTTGTTCCTCAACGTGCTCGCCATTGCGCTTTTTGGCGTGGTGTGTATCTTTTCCGCGACCACAACGTCGGTGACGGAGACGCCCTCCACCATCATGGAAATGCTTGAAACGCAGCCTACGGAGTACGCGCGGCTGCAGCTTATCTGGCTGGGCGCGGGCATTATCGCCATGATGGCCATTATCTACTTCGGTTACGACCTTTACGGCCATTATGCGAATACGTTTTACATGCTCAACATTGTGCTGCTGCTGGCCGTGCTGGGCATGGAGGCTGGACGCGGCGGCATGACCGCTTTCTTTACCTGGGGTTCCGGCTCCGAGCGTACCTTTCAGCCCTCGGAGGTCGGCAAAATCGCCATGATTATCGCCTTTGCCAAGGCGTTTTCGGTGCGTCTCCGGCCGGTGATGACCGTGCGCGACCTGATTCCGCTGGTAATCTACATGGGCATCCCGCTGCTTCTGATTATTGCCCAGCCGGACGTGGGCACCGCGCTTGTGTACCTGGCGGTGTTTTCCATCATGGTATTTGTGTCCGGCACGAATTACAAACTGATTCTGGGCGTGCTGGCCTGCGTGGTGGTGCTGATTATACCGGTATGGATTTTCATGAACGCTACGGACAGCTTCCGCCTGATGCGCATACTTATCTGGCTCGATCCGGAAAGCTATCCCGACGAGGCGAGGCAGGTCATCAACGCCGGCATTGCCGTGGGCCGCGGCGGCCTGTGGGGGCAGGGTATCGTTTCGCCCGGCAGCTACGCTTCGCTGGGTTATATTTCCGACGATCACACGGACTTTATCTTCGCCGTGTGCTGCGAGAGCTTCGGCATGGTGGGCGCCTGCGTGCTGATGCTCCTGTATTTGCTGCTGCTGGGCCGGCTGTTCTACCTGGCCCTGCGCGTACACGATTCCTACGGCTCCTACCTCATCATCGGCGTGGCCTCCATGCTTTTGTTCCATATTGTGGAAAACATTTGTATGGTGGTGGGCCTGCTGCCGGTGACGGGCATTCCGTTGCCGTTTATGAGTTACGGCGGCTCGAATATGATTACCAACATGCTGGGCATTGGCCTGGTGATGAACGTGGTCATGCGCGCGCGCAGCCGGGAGATGCGCAACCGCGCCATCACCAACCGCGAGATACGCATTTGATTTTCCGTATGGAAAGCGCCCTGCGAACGCTTGTTCGTAGGGCGCTTGTCGTTCGGGCGTTCCTGGAG
>CAJFUU010000024.1 GCA_904420265.1 uncultured Clostridia bacterium | reverse complement strand
GAATGGCGTCCGGCCGGGAACAAAAGCCAAGACCGACATCTGGTTCACCACGGAAGACACCGAGGTCACCTCCTATGAAGACCTTGAAACGATGGAACTGACCTTTGAAGTCAAGGACGAAGACTATGACACGATGTTTGAGGTATCCACCGGCGTCGTGCATTTCCACGCAACGCCTGAAGACGCTGCGGCGGCAGAGGAAACCGCCGTTGAGGCGGAGGAAGAAACAGTCGTTGAGCCGGAGGAGGCCGCGTCCGATGAGACCCCCGCGGCCGAGCAGCAGGCCAGCGAACCCATCATTCTTTACAGCGACGACTATGAAACGCTCGAAGTGGGCAGCCGCGGCGACGCGGTCAAAGACCTTCAGCAGGCTCTGGTCGATCAGGGCTTTCTCGACGGCGCCGTTGACGGCATTTTCGGCAACGGCACAGCGGGCGGCGTAGAGGCGTTCCAGGAGAGCGCCGGTCTGGAGCCGACCGGCATCGCCGACGCGGAGACGCAGAGCGAGCTGTTTGGCGGTATTGACGTGCGCGCCGCGCTGATGGCGGAGCCGTGGTTCGCAAACGGCGGCTCGGACACCACGCTGAACGCATTGACTTTCGGCGAGGATGAAGTCACCATCACCCAGCTCGTCTTCGATGGCAATGGCCGGCATGTGAACGCAGAAAACGCCATGCCCTACACGCTCGATGAGAGCGGCCTGACCATCACGCTGCTGGATGGCAGCGCGCTGGAACTGACCTGTGCCGCTTCCGGCAACCGCCTTGTTCTCGGCGACGGCGAATACCTGTCCGCCACGCAGGTCGACGAGGGGTTGCAGGGGTACTGGGTGTACTACGATCGCGAGAGTACTCCTCTTTTTCCCAATCGTGCAGCAGATTTCCATGTTCATTTTGAGGATGGCATGATGGCATATGAGCATGCCAACATATCCGCCATCGACTATAATGAGTATTTCTATTACGGGCCGTATGAGGGCGAGTATACGCTGGGCCTTGGAGCGTTTGAAACGGATATAAAGAATGGAGATGTGTTTTCGTTCAATATCATTGATGGCTCTCCTGTCCTTCTGCGCTATAGCGATGTCTTTACGCCCACGGACGAAGGATTCCCCGGCCGTTACGGCTACCGCTTCTGACCCTCTTTTGCAAGGATGGATATGCGCATGAAAAAGTTTCTGCTTGCGCTGCTGGCGCTGGCGCTCATCCTCGCGCCCCTGACGGGCGGCCTCGCCGAGCCGGCGGAGGAGGCCGCCTCTGCCGGAGCCGCCGAGGGCTTTGACGAGCTGGGCGGCGCCTGGCGGGTCGGCGGCGCCATAATCGACGGAAGGATCTTCGACATCCACGACTTGGACGCGCTGGAAAGCATGCTCGATACATCCTTCCTGAGTTTTTCGGAGGACGGCACTTTTCTCTTCCACCAGATGTACTTTCACACCGGCCACTACGATCCTTACAAGGACGGCATCTACCTCCTGCGCATCGAGTCCCTCTACAGGCTCGTCATTGAAGACGGCGAGGGGAGACGCGAGGAGATCGAGTTTGACCCGCAATCATATGCCGTGGAATTTTGCGATGCGGATACGCTGGTTCTGGGAAGGTTTGACCCCATGTCCGGCAAGATCGCCGCAGACGACATACCCCTCCTCTACGTGCGCGAGGGCTGCGAGAGCCAATACATTGCCGAACACAAAGTACAGGTGGCCGACGATGAAGCGGAGGAACGCGCCAGCGCCGCCGCCACGCTCGGCGAGCGCAATGCCCTGAAGACGGCGCAGCAGTATCTGTCGGTAATGCCTTTTTCCTATGAGGGTCTCATCGACCAGCTGGAATACGAGGGCTTCACCCACAGCGAGGCGGTCTACGGCGCGGATAACTGCGGAGCGGATTGGAACGAGCAGGCCGCAATGATGGCGGAAAGCTATCTGGATATCCTGCCCTTCTCGCGCAGCGAGCTTATCGGCCAACTGGAATTTGAGGGCTTCACCCACGCGCAGGCCGTCTACGGCGCAGAGCAGAACGGTTATTGACGCCATTGAACCGCGCGTCCGCCGCGTCAGGAAAGGCGAATTGCAGGTTTGGAGGCGCGCTTCGGCGTTCGCCGCTGAAACTTCAAAAGTTGGGTCGCAAAAAACGCAGCCAGTGCAGGCTGTTGCAACCGTCTGATACCCTGTGCGGACGGAGCGTTTGCTTCCTCAAGCGCTGCGCCGCAAATTGCTGGTTGGAACCGCCGGTAATTTCCACATGGCCGAAACCGCAAAACCTGAGCGCCTTGCGGTTTCGGCCGTTTTGTCACGATTTTCCTGTGTTCCCCTGGGAAACTCCGCTCGCAAATTGCGCAGGGCGGATAGTTTTCCGGAGCAGCATCGCCAATCCGCCGCGCATGCCGCTGGATTTGATTTCCGGGGCGCTCTCGCAGGGCTTTTTTGGCAGTCTGCCGGAGGCGCAAAAACGCGTCTCGCTTTTTTGTACTTTATGAGCAAAAATTTTTAAAATCGTATGTTTTTCTTCCATACCGGCAAGAATACTGCATAGATATTCTATGTGGTATTCTTTTTATGGGGGTATTTGCATGAAAGCGATCATCATGGCGGGCGGCGAGGGTTCGAGGCTGCGGCCCCTGACCTGCGATTGCCCAAAGCCCATGATGCGGCTGATGGACCGGCCGGTAATGGAATACGCGCTGAAGTTGCTCAAAAAGCACAATGTACGCGAGGCCGCGGTGACGCTGGGCTACCTGCCCGACGCGATTGTGGACTTTTTCGGCGATGGCGGCGAGTGGGGCCTTGCCCTGCGCTACTACACCGAACGCACGCCGTTGGGTACGGCCGGAGGCGTTCGGCAGGCGGCGGATTTTCTGGACGAAACCTTCTGCGTGCTCTCCGGCGACGGCGTGACCGACCTGGACCTTTCCGCCGCGCTCGCCTTTCACCGCGAACATGCGGCGCTGGCGACGATGGTGCTCACCCGCGTGGAAAACCCGCTGGAATACGGCGTTGTCGTCACTGCGGCGGACGGGCGCGTGCGCTCGTTTCTGGAAAAGCCCGGGCCGGGCGAGGCCATTTCCGATACGGTGAATACCGGCATCTATATCCTTGAACCGGAAATCCTCTCCCGCATTCCCGAGGGCAAAAGCTGCGATTTCGGCGGCGAACTGTTCCCCCGCCTGGTGGCCGAGGGACAGAGGATTTTCGGTTGCGTGCTGGAAGGCTACTGGTGCGACATCGGCGATGTGGGCGCTTATCTGCGCGCGCACAGCGACCTTCTGGATGGCAAGCTGCATTTGGACGTGCCTGCGGGCGTGCAGAGCGGCGCGCTGGTGGATGAGGACGCGCAGGTGGAATCCCCCTGCTATATCGGCGCGGGCGCGCGCGTGGAGCGGGGCGCGCTGGTAGGCAAATACGCAGTGATCGGCGCGGGCGCGGTGGTGGAAGCGCGCGCCAGCGTCAAGCGCGCGGTCTTATGGAAAGGAGCGCGCATGGGCCGCGAAGCGCAGGCGCGCGGCTGCGTGCTCGCCCCACACAGCCTTCTGGACGCGCAGGCGCAGGCATTCGAGGAATGCGTATTGGGCACGGGGGCGCAGGCCGCGGCGCGCGCACAGCTCTTGCCGGGCGTAAAGGTCTGGCCCTACAAGGTTGTGCGTGAGGGCGAACGCCTGGAAAGCAACCGCGTATGGGGTTCCAGCGCGGAACAGGGCTTTGCCGGCGACGCGCTGCCGCTTTCCGACCCGGCGCAGGCCGCGCGTGCGGCGCAGGCGCTCGCCGCCTGTATAAAACCCGGAGAATTTTTGCTGGCACGCACGCGGTCGGCGGTATCGCTGGCGCTGTTCCATGCCTGCGCGGCAGGGTTGATGTCTCAGGGCGTACAGGTGCTGGACGCGGGCGTGAGCACGCTTCCCCAGCTTCGCTACACGCTGCGCGCATTGGGCGCAGACGGCGCGGCCCTGGTGGACAGCGCCGCCTTGACCCCCCTGAACGCCGAGGGCGCGCCCATCGACCGCAAGAAACAGCGCGCCATCAACGCCATGCTTTTGCGGCAGGATTTCTCCGGCCCCTTCGCCGGCATTACCCGGCCCATGCTGAACGCCGGGCGCACGGAACTCGGCTATATGGCCGCGCTTGCCCGCGCCTTCCGCGCCCCTGCCAAGGCCGCGCCGCCGGTGGCGCTGTTTGCCGAAGACTCGCACCTTCTGGGGTTGGCGGAGCGCGCCTTCCAGCGCGCCGGAGTGCGCGTGCGCTGCGAATGGGAGGAGGAAATGATGGAGTTGGAGGGCGAAGAAACCGGCATATGGCTCAGCGCCAACGGTGAAAGCGCCTCTTTCTCCGGCGCGGACGGCGCGCTTTCCGAAGCGGAAAACCAGCTTCTGCTGGCCTGGACGGCGTTGGAAGACGGCGAAGACACGCTGTTTTTGCCTGCGGGCTTTACGCGCGCGGCGCAAGACCTTTGCGCGCAATACGGCGCTCAGGCCCGCTTTGCGGACGTGGACCGCGCGCGCTGGATGAACGCCCTCGCCCGCGAACGGCAGGCGCAATTCCTTTTGCATTTTGACGGCCTTTACTTTGCCTTGCGCGCGCTCTCAGCGCTCGCGGAAGCGGGCCTGAGCCTGAGCCAGTGGCGGGAAAAAATGCCGCGCGTGCACCGCGTCAGCCGTGTGTTGGAAATGGCTCCGGGCGAGCGCGGGCGCGTGCTGCGGGCGCTTTCTGAAACTGAGCAGGACGCCGAACTGGGCGGCGGCATTCGTCTGAACCGCGAGCGGGGCTGGGCCTGGATCTGTCCGGACGAAAAGCGCCCCCTGTGCCGCATCGTTTCCGAAAGCGCGGACGCCGAGTTTGCCGGCGAACTGTGCGATTTCTGTGAAAAGGCGCTCCGGGAGCATATGGAAACGCCGGAGCCCGAAAAAACTTCCGCCTCCGCAGGTTCACAGAATGCCGTCAAAAACCCTGTGCGCGCAAAAAGGCGATAACCCCTCAAGGCCGCGCCATGGAAACAGCGCCGCCAAAACGCCCCGGAGCGCCTTGCAAAATTGAAGCGGCTTTCAAGGTTCGAAATATTTCTGAAGCAATAATGCAAGCGACCGAAAGGACATGTTGCCCGCGAAGAGCAGACGGCATGTCCTTTCCGCTTTGTCCGGATACGGCTGCCGCAGGAATCCGGGCAATCAATGCGTTCCCGCTTAAAGCGTCCCACGGCTTGGAATTTTTGCAGACAGAGCAACACGCTCTTGCGCAAGCCGAAGAAGTTTTCCATCACGGCATTGTCCAAGTCATTATCCTTCCGGCCCGTGCTTTGCCGGATTTGGCCGGCCTTGCGAATCTCTCCGGAAGAACGGGGGGCGCTTTCTTTCCCGCCTCTGTAACCATGGACGGGGCTGGCCCGCCGCAGTGAAGAACAGAGGCCGATAAAAAGAATGTTTTCTCAGGCAGCGCCAGTTCCGTGGCGTCCGGGACGCGTCTTTGCGCATGCATAAAGCGGCGCAGGGCGGACGGCGGCTGCCGCCCGGCCCTTGGAATGCCGCGCTCCTTTTCCGGCCGGAGTCACCGCGCAAGGCGCGCGGACGCTCTCCCGCTTTGAGAATGCGCTTTCCGCATGGCAGCAAAACGCCTCAGTCCTTCGAAACGCCGTCCGCTTTCCGCGCTTCTGCCAGCAACGCAGTCATATCCGCGCTGGTGAGCGCCTCAAGGCTTGCAAATATCTTTTCCGCCGGCCAGTCCCACCAGCGAAGTTCCAGCAGGCGGCGGATGGTTTCCTCGTCAAAGCGCTTTTTTACCACCCGGCAGGGATTCCCGACGGCAACGGCATAAGCGGGGATTTTCCCGGCCACCACCGCGCCCGCGCCGATGATCGCCCCATCGCCGACGCGCGCGCCGGGCAGGAAGGTGACGCGTTCGCCGATCCATACGTCGTTGCCGATCACCGTATCGCCCTTGAAGGGCAATTCTTCCAGGCGCGGCGTGCTTTTCTCCCAGCCGCCGCCCATGATGTTGAAGGGATAGGTCGTGGCCGAACACATCCTGTGGTTGGCGCCGTTCATAATGAACGTCACGCCCCGGGCAATGGCGCAAAATTTGCCGATGATCAGCCGGTCGCCGAGAAATTCATAGTGATGGGTGACGCGCTCCTGAAAATGCTCCGAATCCACCGGGTCGTCGTAATAGGTGTAGTCTCCCACGATGATATTCGGCCTTGTGATCGTATTTTTAATAAAACAGAGGCTGGGAACCACCGGATTGGGATGTACGGCGCCTGGGTTGGGGCCAAACATGGAAATTATCTCCCCTCCGCGTCCTGCTCTGCCGCCTTCCAGTAGAGTAGATTGTCTTCGCAGAAATAGCTCACGCGGCCCGCATCCATCAGCCAAGTGAGGAAGGCTCGCACCGTGGCGCCCAGCAGCGTGTGCTGGCCGAATGTCATTTGCAGCGCATACTGGTCAAATACGCGCTTTAAAAGGCTTTCAAACGTCAAAGGCGTTTTGAGAAGCTCCGTCAAAAAGTCTCCGGTTTCATACACCCAGCGCCGGTTGCGCTCCACAATATCCTCCGCGCGCTCAAAGGGGGCCACATGGGCGGGAACAAACAATTTGCCCTCCAGCGAGGCCACCGTATCGAGGCTTTGCAGGAATTTTTCCACGTCGTAAAGATACGTCAGTTTATATTTTTCAAACGTGTGTTCGCTGGCAACGCTATCGCCGATGAACCACACCTGGTCGCGCGTGCGCACGCCCAGCATGGCGAAGGCGTGTCCGTCCAGGCGCGTCAGGAGCATGCCCTCGGGCAGGTCAGCGTTCTCCGCAGCTTCGTAGCGCGCGCTTTGCGCAAGAAAAAACTTGCCTTTGAGGGGCTTGGGCGGATGCGCGCCGTAGAGCAGCGCGGTGTTGATTTCCGGGAACGCGCCCGGCGCGGTCGGCTCGGCCAGCAGCAGGCGGCAGCCGGTGCGCTGCTGCAAAAGGGCCGCGCCGCCGGTGTGGTCGGCATGGAAATGGGTGACGATGGCGGCCTCCAAGCGCAGGCCAAGTTCGGAAAGTATGCCCAGAACTTTCTTGGCCGCATCCTTGTCGCTGCCGGAGTCGATCAGCCAGGCCGCGTCGCCATCGCGGAAGATTCCCACCCGGCTGGGGCAATCCATAAAAAACGTATCCTTGCCCACTTGAACGCATTCGTACATATGCTTTCCTCCGCAGAATTTCTTGGCTGCATTATACACCTTTACTGTTAAGGAATTGCTTTTGCGCGCGCGTTGGTGTATACTGATAGGGCGAGGTGATTGCCATGACCCTATGGAAGGACAGAAAACGCATACTTGGCCTGCCCCTGACTTTTACCGTCTACTCCCTTTCTGAGGACAGGCTGTTTGTCAAGACGGGCCTTTTCAATCTGCGCACGGAAGAGATTATCCTCTACCGCATCCGCGACATCAGCCTGCGCCGCTCCCTGGGCCAGCGCCTCTTCGGCATGGGCACGGTACACATCTGCTCTTCCGACCACACCTGCCCGGAACTGGATGTAAAAAACATTCTCCACTCCGAAAAGGTGAAGGAACTGATTCACGAGCAGGTGGAAAAGATGAAGCTGGCGCGGCGCGTGCGCGTCAACGAGCTGATTGATGGGAACAACCCGGACGACGACCTGGACGACAACCTCGACGACGGCCTGGACGACGCCGCGGACGGGGAGCACGACGCATAATATGCGCCCCGCTTCTTACATACGCAGGCGCGGCTTTGTGGCGCGCGCCTGCGAGGTTTTGTTGCTTGTTTCGCTTGCGGCGCTGTTTGCCTGCCTGTGCGCAGGCAGCGCCAATCTTGCGTTTGCGGATATTTGGGAGGCGTTTTGGGCGCGTCTTTCCGGGCGCGAGGCCGACGCTACGGTGGAACTGGTGCTGTGGAACATCCGGCTGCCGCGGTCGCTGCTGGCCTATCTGGTAGGCGCGGCGCTGGCGGTTTCCGGCGTGCTGATGCAGGGCGTATTCCGCAACCCCATGGCCGAGCCGGGGCTGTTGGGCGTATCCTCGGGCGCGGCGCTGGGCGCGGCGGTGGCCATGCTCACGGGCCTGCAAAGGACGCCTCTGGGTTTTTCGGCGCTGTCGGTCTGCGCGTTTGCAGGCGGGGCTGTTGCGGTAATGCTGGTAATGTTCGTCGCCCGGGCCGGGCGCGGCGGCATGACGGCGCTGCTTCTGTGCGGCGTGGCGGTCAGCTCGTTCCTCTCGGCGCTGCTGTCCGGGCTGCTATCCGTCAACCATGAAGCGCTGGAGAGCGTTTATATGTGGACGCTGGGCAGCTTTGCCTCCGCGAACATGCGCGATGTGCTTCTGGTGGGCGCGGCATTGGCCGTCGGGCTGCTTCTTTCCATGGGGCTTGCGCGCGACCTCAACGCCGTCAGCGCCGGAAGTGACGCGCGGCTCCTGGGGGTGAACGCGCCCCGGGTGCGCCTGGCTGCGCTGGTGCTTGCCACGCTGATGACCGCCGCGGCCGTATCCGTCAGCGGCATCATTGGTTTTGTCGGCTTGACGGCTCCGCACGCGGTGCGGCGGCTGACCGGCGCGGATCACCGCTCGCTTTTGCCGCTCTCGGCGCTGGCGGGCGGGCTGTTTCTGTTGCTCGCGGACGCGCTTTCACGCACGCTGTTCGCTCCCGCCGAGCTGCCGGTAGGGGTGATGACCTCGCTGGCCGGCGGGCCGTTTTTCCTGATTTTGATTCGCAGGCACCGGGGAGGGCGCGCATGACGCTGCGGGTGGAAAATATTGTATTCGGCTATCCTGGCCGCGAAAAGACGCTCGCGGGCGTAACGCTTGCAGCGCACAGCGGCGAAGTGCTGGGGCTGTTGGGACCGAACGGTTCGGGCAAAACCACGCTTTTGCGGCTGATGAGCGGTTCGCTGCTTCCCCAATCCGGGCAAGTCGTGCTGGAGGGCCGTCCGGTTTCTTCGCTGCGCCCCCGGGCGCTGGCGCGAACGCTGGCGCTGGTTCCCCAATCCGCTTCTCCGCCGGAGGGCTTCACGGCGCTGGACGTGGTGCTGATGGGCCGTCACGCGCATATACCCCGCTTTGGCCGCGAGGGCGAAGCGGATTTGGCCGCGGCCGAGCGCGCCATGCGCCGCACCGGCGTGGAGGCGCTTGCCGAGCGCGGTGCGCAATCGCTTTCCGGAGGCGAGTGGCAACGCGTACTCATCGCCCGGGCGCTGGCGCAGGAAGCGGAATTTCTGCTGCTGGACGAGCCGGTCTCCAACCTGGACATACGCTATCAATTGGAAATTTTGCGTCTTTTGCGCGCCCTTTCCCGCGAGGGGCATGCAATCGTATTGGTCATGCACGACATCAACCTGGCCGCCCGCTTTTGCGACCGGTTGGCGGTGCTCTGCGGCGGCGCGTTGCGCGCTGAGGGCGCGCCGGAAGACGTGCTCACTCCGGCACTTCTGCAGGAGGTATACGGCGTGCCAGGCACGGTTTCACACCTCCCCTATCCCCGCTTTGAGCCGGATTAGGGCGCGTCTTCTCCGCGTCCTCCAGAACGTTCGCCGCAGGCGCGAGAGCGCCGCGGTTGATACAAACCCTGCTCATTAAAAAAGGCTTTTGACAGGCCGGTGGGCAAAGAAGCAATCTTCCCGCCGGGCGCCGCGCCTCAAATTTTCAATTTGAGCCGTGGCAGCTTCACCTTTGTCGAAATTGCAGGACCCTGCGGATGCTGCGCCTCCACCATCCCCTCCAATTTCCGGGCCCGGAAACGATAAGGAAACGATTTTGTTGGCGCAAAAACCGCCCCTCCCCCGTACACAAGGCAATTTTGCCGGTTTTCCAAATCGTCAAAACCGGCCGGCTTGAAACCCTGAAGGATTTTCAACCTGCCGCCGGGGACGATGGAAACGCGAAAGGGCTTCTGTTCTCTCGCGCTCTCCCATGGGGTTTTGACAGTCTGAAACCGCCTGCCAGCGCATTTTTGCAGATGAGCGCCCGTCTTTAACCGAAGTTTCGCTTGCCTTTCCGCGCAAAAGGGGCTATAATGGGCACAGACAAGCGCGATGACGGAAAAAGCCGCATCCGCCGCGTCCAAAGAGAGCGCGCCCTTGGCTGCGAGGCGCGCGGCGCGGGTTTGACGGCTCCGGCTTCCCGAGCGCGCGGGAGAACGCTTCGCGGATGGCGCGAGGAAATCCCGCCGTTTCGCCCGCGTTAGGGGCCTTGAGCACAAAGCACGGTGGTACCGCGAACTGACCTTCGCCCTTGCAGGGGCGAAGGAATTTTTTTGGAGGGAAGCACATGGGCAAGAAGAATAACCAACAGGAGTTTGTGGCGCACATCACGCCCCGCAGCGAGGATTTTTCCCAGTGGTATACCGACGTAATCCTCAAAACTGACCTGGTCGATTATGCGCCGGTGCGCGGCTGCATGGTCATCAAGCCCTATGGCTACGCCCTTTGGGAGCGCATGCAGGCGGAACTGGACAAGCGCTT
>CAJFUU010000023.1 GCA_904420265.1 uncultured Clostridia bacterium | reverse complement strand
CGCTGACATACGCGGGATGATAGCCCCTTGTATTGATTCTGCCGTTGTCAATCGCCAGGATTTTTATCGGGCATGCGCGCACGCAAAGGCCGCATCCCTTGCATCGTTCCTCATCTATGCGGAGCATAATCTCAATTCCCCCATCTGGTGATTTACTTCATGGCGATCGCCGCTTTTGCCGCGGCAACGACATCTTTTACGCCAATTCCATAATAATCCAACAGCTCATAATGGCCCGCCGACTGGCCGAACGTATCGCGCAGGCCCAGCTGCTTGTTGACAGTGGGACAACGATCGCACAGCACATCGGAAACCATGCTGCCCAATCCGCCGATGATCTGATGATCCTCCACCGTCACGACCGCGCGGGTGCGCGCGGCGGATTCCACAATGGCTTCCGCATCGATTGGCTTTATGCAGGGCATTTCAATAACATTTGCCGCAACGCCCTCGTTTTTCAGAAGCTCCGCCGCCATCAAAACGTTGTATAAAGCGGCGCCGGCCGTAATGATGGTCACATCGTCGCCATGCGTCAGCGTATTGGCCTTGCCAATTTCAAACCTGTAATCGCTACCGAAGATCCCGTAAACCGATCCCTTGCCGCCGCGGATATACGCCGGCCCATAATGGCTGGCGATCGCCCGGGTGATTACGCGGGCCGAATTGCAATCCGCCGGAACAACCACGGTACAGTTGGGAAAATGGCTCATGATGCCGTAGTCCTCGGTGCCCTGATGGGTTACGCCCTCATTGGCGGCAGAAAGGCCGCCTTGGCCGCCAAACACCTTAACATCAAGGTTGGGATAACAGGCGAACGTGCGAAACTGCTCCACCGCCCGCATGGTGACAAAGGGCGCGAAACCCGCGATAAACACCGTCAGTCCCATGGAGGCAAGCCCGCAGGCGGCGCCCATGGCGTCCTGCTCGGCAATGCCTACGTTCACCGTGCGCTCGGGAAATTCTTTTTCCATCCCGGTCAGGCCCATGGAGGTGGAGCTGTCGCCGCCGATAACGAAGATTTTTTCGTTTTCGCGGGCAAGCTGATGGATGGTATCGCCAATGGCCTCGCGGGTATTACTTTTTTCAAGCTGGTACATCGTTGTTTCCCCCTATTCCGACAAGATGCTCTGTTCGGCCTCGTCCAGTTCGCGCATGGCCCGCTGAAGTTCGTCCTCGGTAGGCAGCTTTGAGTGCCACGCGTTGTTGTTCTCGATGAAGCTGACGCCTTTGCCCTTTACGGTATGGGCGATGACGGCCACAGGCCGCCCCTGGAAGCTATACGCCATGCGCAGCGTACGCACCACGTCCTCCATGTCGTTTCCATTCATTTCGAAAACCTTCCAGTTGAATGCCTTCCATTTATCCGCAAGGGGTTCCATGCTCATAATCTCGTCCACCGAACCGGAGCTCTGGAGATGGTTGTAATCAATGATGACCTTCAGATTATCGCAATGCTTATTGGGAGCCGCCATGGCCGCCTCCCAAACCACGCCCTCCTGGGAATCGCCATCGCCCAGCAACACAAATACCCTGCTTTTCAGCTTCAGGTATTTCATACCCAGGGCAATGCCAAAGCCGGTGGCCATCCCGTTTCCCAACGAGCCGCTCGTCATATCAACGCCGGGGGTTTTTCGCATATCGGGGTGGCCCTGGAGCATGCTGTGCAGGTTTTTGGCCCGCCACAGCTCCTCCTCCGGGAAATAGCCCCTGCGCGCCAGCACCGAATACAGCGCCGGGCATGCGTGCCCCTTGGAGATCACAAAGCGGTCCCGTTCCTGCCAGTCGGGCTGATCCGGGCGGATATTGAGGATATCAAAGTACAGCGCGGTGACGATATCCGCGCAGGAAAGCCCCGGCGCTACGTGAACCCGGCAGCCGCAGCGGGGGCCCTGATTGAGGATATCCCTGCGCGTCTGGATCGCTTGCAGCTTTAATTCTTTAATTTTGTTCATGCTCTGTCAACTCCTTACTGCTCAAAGATCAATCCGCCAGAATTTTTGCCAGATTCTGAATGCACATTTCCGGGGTGGTCAGCACTGGCAAACCGCTGTTTTCCTTCAGGAACGGCGCGTGCTGGAACATGGAGCCCTGAGCCAGAACGAACACGTCGATTTTGTCAAACATCGCCGTCGCCTTTTCCTGAATCAGCTTGCGGCCGGTTTCCATATCGCCGCGCTGATAGGCATCCATGGCGCCCTCGGCAACGGCGCTTTCCACATAGACCTCACGCCCGGCCTGCGCGGCATAGGAGCGGATCAGTTCAACGCAGGGATCCACAGAGGTCGCCAGCGTGCCCAGCACGCCGATGCGGTCGAAATTCTCGGCTGCATACTTCGCCATGGGGCCGTCTATGCGCAAAAGCGGCACGCGGAAGGCGTCCGCATACTTGGTGGCGATGGTCCCAATGGAGGAGCAGGCGTCGATGAGATAATCGCACCCCGTATTGGCGGCGGCGTCAAAGTCGTCCACAATACGCTTTTCCAGCGCCGGCGTGATCGAACCGGCCTCGAGCACGGCGTTGAGCAGGGAATCATCACAGCAGTGCTGCATCTGCACCTGAGGAATATATTGCTTGGCATACTGGTTTAAAAGTTCGCGGATCTCGCCCGCCCACGCAGGATAAAATACAGTAACCTTCTTCATGGTAAATCCCTCCATTTTATAGAATATCCTTGTTGATCTCCCCGCATAAATGGCAGGCGACAAAGTGCCCGGCTTCGACCTCCTCAAGCAAGGGCGTCTCTTCAAAGCAGCGCTTCTGGGCGTACGAGCAGCGCGCGGCAAAGCGGCAACCGGGCTTGGGGTTGATGGGAGACGTTACCTCTCCCTTGAGCACAATGCGTTTTTGCTGCTTATCCACATCCGGAATCGGCACCGCCGAGAGCAGCGCCTTGGTATAGGGATGCAGGGATTTGGCAAACAGATCCTCTGTCCTGGCAAATTCGACCGTCTGCCCCAGATACATGGCCATGATGCGATCGGAGATATAGCGAACCACCATCATATCATGGGTGACGAACATATAGGTCAGCCTCTGCTTTTCCTGAATATCCAGCAAAAGATTGATAATCTGGGCCTGAATTGAAACATCCAGCGCTGAAACCGGCTCGTCGCAGACGATAAAACTCGGCTTGAGGGCCAGGGCTCGGCCGATTCCAATGCGCTGCCGGCGACCGCCGTCCAATTCGTGAGGATAGCTGTTGATCAGCCGCTGCTCAAGGCCGACCGTATCCATAATTTCCCGCACGCGATCGTCGATTTGCGCCTTGGAATAGCCGCCCGCGATCTGCAACGGCTCCGACAGCGTTTGGTAGAGCGTAAAATGGGGGTTTAAAGAGGAATAGGGGTCCTGGAAAATCATTTGCATTTCCTTGCGCAGG
>CAJFUU010000022.1 GCA_904420265.1 uncultured Clostridia bacterium | reverse complement strand
TTCCCCGTCGATAACTGCCGAAACCTTGCGGTCGCTGCCGCCCGCGTCAAAGCCAATGCGGCAGCCGTCCAAATGCCGCCCCACGGGGCGCGCCTCCCAGCGCGTCGGCAACGGCTCGTCCGCCCAACAAACCTCAAAGGGCTTTTCGAACACCGTAGACATAAAATCGACATCAAATGCGCGCGCTCCGCCGGGGCAATAGGCGCTGCGAATGTGCTCATAAACCGCGCGCGAGCCGGAAACGACCAGCTTCGCGCCGCCGTATACCCACAAAAGCGTCTTGGCGATGCGCTCAGCCAAGCGCAGGCTGCGCGCATCGTCTACACCGTCGGGAAGCACATCGAAGGTATAGGCCATCACGCGCTCCGCATCCCGCACAACGGATACGCTCACCCGCTGGCCGCCCTTTTGCCAGACCTCGGCGGCATAGTCGCGCAGCGCCACACACAGCGGCGCAAATCCCGTCTCCAGCGGGGGACATACTTTGAGATGCATTTTTCTTAACCCCTTTCGTAGATGGTTCTGCCGCCCAGAAGCGTGCGGTGTATGGCGAAGTCTGCGTCTGCAATGGCAATGTCCGCACGGCGGCCGGGCAACAGCGCGCCAATGTCGTCGCGATGATGGAGTTTGGCAGGGTTGAGGCTGGCCATATTGACCGCCTCCCAGACGGAAGCGCCGCCATAGCGCACCATGTTGGCCACGGCCTGGTTCAGCTTGAGCACGCTGCCGGCGATGGTGCCGTCCGCCAAACGGCATTCGATGCCCTTGACATAGATGGGCTGTCCGCCCAGCGTATACTGGCCGTCGGCACGACCGCCCGCGCGCGTACAGTCTGTAATGAGGATCAGTTTTTCCCCTTTGATTTCGCGCAGAAGCGGGAACAAGCCGCTGTGGACGTGAAAGGTATCCGCAATAAGTTCGCAGCTGACGCGCGCATCCGACAGCGCCGCGCCGACCACGCCGGGAGCGCGATGTGCCAAAGGCGTCATGGCGTTGAACAGGTGGGTGGTGTGGCGCGCGCCGGCGTCAAAGGCCGCACCGGCCTCCTCAAACGTCGCCGCCGTGTGGCCTACTGAAGCCAGCACGCCCTTTTCCGCCAGCGCCCGCACGCAGGCGAGATTGCCCGGCATTTCCGGGGCGATGGTGGTCTGTACAATTTCAGGATATTGCAGGAAAAAGTCTGCGTCGCCGGGCAGTATGTTTTCCTCCGCCTGCGCACCCTTCTTCTTGGGGTTGATAAACGGCCCTTCGGCGTTGACGCCCAGCGCCCGCGCGCCGCGCCAATCCGGATTTTGGCTTTCCTGCATGAGCCTGCGAATCTGACCGAAAGCCGTTTCCAACTCTGCGCGGGATACGGTCATGGTGGTGGGCAAAAAAGCGGTAACGCCATTTTGCGCCACGCCCTCGGCCATCGTGCGCAGGCCTTCGAAGGAACCGTCGGAGGCGTCTTCGCCCAAATAGCCGTGAATGTGTATGTCAAACAGGCCAGGCAATACATACATACCCCGCGCGTCAATAATTTCCACATTTTCGCCGGGGCGATCGCAGATTCCGTGAATTTTTTCGTCAAACAGCAGGCAGCCGCCTTCCTCCACATGGTCGGGAAGGACAATTTTTCCGTTTACAATCGCTTTCATCGTTTTCTCCATATCTGCGCCCTTGTTTGCGGGCATAATCGGGAACGGCGCGCCGCAAAAATATCTAGCCGAAAATAGCGTCCACAAATTCGCGGGCGTCGAAGGGTTGCAGGTCGTCCAGTTGTTCGCCAAAGCCAATGTAGTACACCGGCAGGCCCAATTCGTGGCGAATGGCGATGGCGATGCCGCCCTTGGCCGTGCCGTCCAGCTTGGTAAGGACAATGCCCTCGATGTTCGCCGTCTCTTTGAACAGCATGGCCTGTTGCAGGCCGTTTTGGCCGGTGGTGGCGTCAATGACCAACAGCGCCTTGACCTTGGCTTCCGGGTATTCGCGCTCGGCTACGCGGCTGATTTTCTTCAGTTCTTCCATCAGATGCGCCTTGTTGTGCAGACGCCCCGCCGTATCCACAATCAGCACGTCCGCATGGCGGCCGCGGGCGGCCTGGATGCCGTCGTACACCACGGCGGCGGGGTCCGCGCCCTCCTTTTGCTTGATGATGGGCACGTCTGCGCGCTGCGCCCACACAGTGAGCTGTTCGGCGGCAGCGGCGCGGAAGGTATCGGCGGCGCAAATGATGACGCGCCTTCCCACCGTTTTAAAGCGCGTGGCAAGTTTGCCGATGGTGGTGGTCTTTCCCACGCCATTGACGCCGATGACGAGCAGCACCATGGGACTTTCCAGGCGCATCGGCTCGGTGCGCATAATATCCACCAGAATTTCCTTGAGCGCCTCTCGCGCCCGATCCGGCGTGCCAATTTTTTCCGCCTTGCATTTTTCGCGCAGGCGATTCACGGCCAGTTCCGTGGTTTTCATGCCCACATCGGCCATGATGAGCACATCGGTCAGGTCCTCGAAGAAATCGTCGTCAAGGTCCTTGTAGTTCTCCACCAGTTCGTCCATGCGCCCGGAGAAGGCGGCGCGGGTCTTTTGCAGGCCCGCTTTGATGCGGTCAAACAGTCCCATTGGCTTCACCCCTAGCTTGCTTCATTCAAGGATACCGATACCAGCTTGGATACGCCCTTTTCCTCCATCACCACGCCGTAGAGGGCGTTGCAGCGCTCCATTGTGCCCTTGCGGTGGGTAATGACCACAAACTGCGTGTTTTCGGAATAGGCGCGCAGGTAGTCGGCATAATTGTCGATGTTCGCGTCGTCCAGCGCGGCCTCGATTTCGTCGAGTATGCAAAACGGCGTGGGTTTGAGGTCCAGCATCGCAAAAAGTATAGCGATGGCCGTCAGGGCGCGTTCGCCGCCGGAGAGCAGCGTCAAAAGCTGCAGTTTCTTGCCCGGCGGCTGGGCAACCACGTCGATATCGCAGTTCAGCGCGTCGTTGGGGTCGGAAAGCGTCAATTCCGCGCGGCCGCCGCCAAACAGCTTGACAAACGTTTTTTGGAAGTTCTGGTTCAGCACCGCAAATTCGCGCTTGAACTGGCTCTCCATTTTGCGCTCGAGTTCTTCGACGATGTTTTGAAGATCCAGCTCCGCGCGCTGGAGGTCGTCGCGCTGGGTGGTCATTTCCTCCAGACGCTGCACCGTCTGGCGGTATTCGTCCAACGCGGAGACGTTCACCGCGCCCATTTCGCGAATGCGTGCGCGAATGGCGGCAATGCGCTTTTCGGACTCGCTCAGGCGGAATCCCTCCTGCCGGAAGGGCTCGGCCAGCGCATAGGTCAACTCATAGTCTTCCCAAATGCGCTCCTCAATCTGCTTAAACTCCGTTTCCACGCGCTGCAATTGCAACTCGCAGCGGTGACGTTTGTCGGTGTGCTCGTCCACGCGCGCGCGCAGGGCGTCGATCTGCTCGGCCTGCGCCTGCAATTCGCGCTGCGCCGCAGTGCGGCGGCCGTCGGTTTCGTTAAAGCGGTCGCGCACACGGTCGAGCTCCGCCTTGCCAGCGCCCAGTTCGGCTGCGTCGCGCTCCAGTATCGCCGCGTTTTCAGAAAGCGAGCGCATACACGCTTCCAGCTGCGTCTCGCTGTCCGCCAGCATTTTTTCCATGTCTTCCGCCTGGCGGGTGAGGCGCTCGCAATCGGCGCGCGCGGCTTCGAGATCGCGCCGGCACGTCGCCAGGCGCACGCGGCCGTCCCCGGTTTCGGCGCGCAGCTTTTCGCCCTTTTCGCGGCGGGCGTAAATGTCCTCCATCAGCACCTTGACGCGCTCCTGGCGGCCGGCGGTATTTTCCTCGGCCGATTGCTGATGCTCCACAATGGCCGTGAGCGAATTTTGCACGTCCGCAAGCTGCGCTTCCAGGCGCTCGCGTTCAGCGCGGGCGCGGGAAACGCTCTGCGCATGCGCGGCGCGTTCGTCTTCCACGGCCTTGAGTTGCGCCTCGGCGCGGGCGCAAGCGACCTCCTGGCGGTGCAATTCGTCGTAGAGTTCGCCGCGCTCCTGTTTAAGCCGCGTGCGCTCCGCCTCCTGGCGAATCAGTTCGTTGCGCGCGGCGATGACCTCGTCGTCCAGTTTGGCAAGCGTCGCGCGAAGCTGCTCGATCTCGCGCGAACGCGAGAGCAGGTTCGTCACCCGGGACTGCACGCTGCCGCCGGTCATGGAGCCGCCGGAGTGCATCACGTCGCCGTCGAGCGTCACCAGCCGGAACGCGTAACGCCCGGCGCGCTGTATGCGAATGCCGGCTTCCAGGTTTTCAGCCACCACCGTGCGGCCGAGCAGGTTGTCGATTACGCCGCGGTATTTTTCATCAAAGCGGATCAGTTCCGAGGCCACGCCCAGGCAGCCGGGCAATTTGAGCACTTCGCGCTCGCGAGCGTCCAGAACCCGCGGACGCACAGAGCCGATCGGCAAAAACGTCGCCCGGCCGAAGCGGTTGTTGCGCAGGTATTCGATCATGCGCTTGGCGTCCTCGTCCCGCTCGACGACAATATTTTGAATCGCCCCGCCCAACACCATGTCGATGGCGCGCTCCAGCTTTTCGGGAACTTCAATCAACTCTGCAACCACGCCGTGCACGCCCGCGGCGCCGCTTTTGCGGGCGTAGAGCAGCACCTGTTTGACCGAGTGCTGATAGCCCTCGTAGTCGTTTTGCATCTCCACCAGCAGCTTCAGGCGGGAATCGGCGCGCTGGCGTTCGGCCATGCGCGCGTTGACCTGTTCGGAAAGCTGGCGGCTCTGCTCCGAGGATACGCGCACCTGCTCCACCGACGCGGCGACCTCGCGCTCAAAATGCGCCTTGCGCTCGCTTTCCTCGCGCAAAAGCGCCTGTGCGGCGGAAAGCTGCTCGTCGAGCGAATGCGTGCCGGCCTCGGCGCGCGCCGCGTCTTCGCCCATGCTGGAAAGCTGCGCTTCCAGCGCCGTGCGCAGCGTTTCCAGGCGCGCCTGCTGATTGCGCACGTCGCCCAGGCGGTTCATGGATTGAATGATTTGCTCTTTTTCGGCCTCGGCCTGCTCCTCAAGGGCGGAGAGTTCCGCCTCGAAGGCGGACAGTTCTTCTTCCCGCGCCGCCTGTTCCGCCTCGAAAGCGGACAGAGTTTTCGAATCGGCCTCGATTTTTTCGCGCAGTTCTTCCACATGGCGCTTGACGCCGCCGCCGCCGTCCCGAGCGGCGTCGCGCTCGGAAAGCAGGCGGTCCCGCTCGCGCTCGCCGGCCAGTATGCGCTCGCGCATAACCTGTACGGCGCCCTCGCGGGCCTCGACTTCGCGAATCCACTTCTGCACGTCCTCCCGCTGCGCCGCGGCCTCGCGCTCCAGCGTTTCCAGACGGCCAAGCCCCTCTTCGCGCGCGACGGAAACGGTTTTCAGCTCTGCTTCCGCCTGCGAAACCGCTTCGGAAAGCGTTTCCAGCGAGGCGCGCAATTCCGCCAGGCGCGCCTGATAGCGCTCCGTGCGAACCAGATAGACGTTTATATCCAGCACCTTCAACTCGTCGCGCAGCGCCAGATATTCGCGCGCAGTTTCGCTTTGCTCCTTGAGCGGCTCAACGCGCGTTTCCAGTTCCGAAAGGATATCCTCCACGCGCGTGAGATTTTGCCGCGTATTCTCCATGCGGCGCTGGGCGTCCAGTTTGCGGGCCTTGTACTTGACGATGCCCGCCGCCTCTTCGAAAATTTTGCGCCGGTCTTCGGAACGGGCGGAGAGTATGTCGTCAATGCGGCCCTGCCCAATGAGGGAATAGCCCTCCTTGCCGATGCCGGTATCGCGAAACAAATCCACAATATCGCGCAAACGGCAGGGGGTGCCGTTCAACTTGTACTCTCCCTCGCCGCTGCGATACACGCGGCGGGAGACTTCCACCTCTGTAAAGTCCACCGGCAGGGCCTTATCTTCGTTGTCAAAGGTGAGCGTAACCTCGCAAAAGGCCAAACGACGGCGCTTTTCAGTACCGTTAAAAATCACGTCCTCCATTTTGGAGCCGCGAAGCGATTTGGCGCTCTGCTCGCCCAACACCCAACGCACCGCGTCCGCGATGTTGGACTTGCCGCAGCCGTTCGGCCCGACAACGCCGGTGATGCCGTTTTCAAATGTCACTTCCACGCGGTCTGCAAACGACTTGAACCCGTGGATAACCAGTTTTTTCAGCCGCAATGGTCTGCTCCCAACTTTTGCAATGCGTTTTTTGCCGCCGCCTGCTGCGCAAGCTGCTTGCTTGCGCCCGTGCCCTCGCCCAGAACCGTATCGCCATCCAGAACGCGATAGCGAAACGTAGGCGCATGCGCCGGCCCTTCGCAGGAGACGAACGCATAGCGCGGCATGGCGCCCCGCTTTTGCATGGCCTCCTGCAGGCGTGATTTTTCATCCAAACAGTCGGAAAGGGAACGCGTGTTTAAAAGTTCCCCCAGAGATGTGAGAATGACGCGCCGCGCGGCCTCCAAGCCGCCGTCCAGATACACTGCCGCGAACACGGCCTCGGCCACGTCCGCGAGAATAGAGGGCTTTTCCCGCCCGCCGGTGCGCTCTTCGCCCACGGACAGGCGCACAAGCCGCCCCAGCTCCAGGCGCCGGGCGGCTTGAAAGAGCGCCTCCTCGCGCACGGCGTGGGCGCGCATGCGCGTAAGCGTCCCCTCCGGCACATCCGGCAGGGACCGGTAGAGGTATTCGCTCACCACCAGTTCCAACACCGCGTCGCCGAGAAATTCCAGCCGCTGGTAGTGGGCAACGTGATGGTCGCTGCCAAAGGAGGGGTGCGTGAGCGCCGTGGTCAAAAGCGTGCGGTCTCCAAAGCGGTAGCCCAGCTTTTCCTGCAAGCGTTCCACCGCTTATCCAACCCGCTTTTCAATGTATTTGACGATGTCGTCCACGGTCTTGATCTGGCTGAGCATGTCGTCTTCCACCGTCATATCGTACTCGGCCTCCAGATCCATAATCAACATCATCATGTTGGCGCTGTCCGCGCCCAGGTCTTCCACCAGACGGCTTTCAGGCTTAACGTCGGAAGCCTTTACCGGAAGCTGCTGCGTGATGTATTCGACAACCTTTTCGTAAACCATGGGAAATTCCTCCTTAATTATCCGTTGACAGCCCATCGAGGCCATCCCGTATTTTTTCGACCACATTGCCCTCCAGCATGGAGCGCGCCTGGCGCACGGCGTTTTTGATTGCGCGCGCGTCAGAACTTCCGTGCGCCTTGACCACGGCGCCGTTTACGCCCAGCAGCGGCGCGCCGCCGTGGCTCTTGTAATCCATTTTGCCCTTGAGCTCCCGCAGCGGCGTGCGCAGCATCAGCGCGCCCATCTTGGCGCGGCGCGAAGAACGCATGCCGTCCTTGAGCATACCCATAATCAAGCCGGCCACGCCCTCAATGGTTTTGAGGATGACGTTGCCGACAAAACCGTCGGCCACCACCACGTCAAAATCGCCGTTTGGCACGTCGCGCACCTCTGCGTTGCCTTTGAAGACATAGGCCGTCTGCGAAGACATCAGCGCATACGCTTCGCGCGTAAGTTTGTCTCCCTTTTCGGCCTCTGCGCCGATGTTGGCAAGGCCCACCTCGGGCTGCTCTACGCCCTGGACGCTTTGCATGTAAACCGAACCCATCAGGCCGAACTGCTGCAAATAGCGGGCCTGACAGTCTACATTCGCGCCGCAGTCGATGAGCAAAAAGGGCTTTTTACGCCCGGGAATTACCGGAGCCAGCGCCGGACGCTCAATGCCGCGGATGCGGCCGATGCGCAGCATGCCCCCGGCCAGCAGCGCGCCCGTGGAGCCGGCGGATACTACGGC
>CAJFUU010000021.1 GCA_904420265.1 uncultured Clostridia bacterium | reverse complement strand
GGCGTGGTGCTGTTTGTGCAGCTCCTGCCCAAGATTCTCAAGGCGGATATGAAAAAGGAAGTTGAAACCCTCGAGGCGGCCGCCGGCGTCAACCTGCGCGCCTATACGGGCAAGACCTTCAGGTTGGACGCGGAGGGCTTTTTCTCCTTCGCCCTGGTGATTGTGCTGGGGTACCTGCTGGGTAGCATTGAGATCCCCCTTGGCGGCGGCGAAAACCCGCCCGTGTTTGCGCTGGGAACCACAGGCGGCCCGCTGCTGGTGGCGCTGGTATTCGGCCACTTCGGCCATATTGGCCCGATTGACCTGACGCTGGATAAGCCCTCGCTGGTGACCTTCCGCGAACTGGGCCTGATGCTCTTCCTCATCGGCGCGGGCACCGACGGCGGCGCGGGCTTTGTGGATACCCTGCGCCAGGAAGGCGCCATCCTCTTTGTCTACGGCGCTGTAATGACCATTTTGCCGATGATTGTGGGCTACTTTGTCGCCGCGAAGGCTCTGAAGCTGTCGCTTCTGAACAACCTCGGTTCCATCACCGGCGGCATGACCTCCACGCCCGCTCTCGGCACCCTGATTGCCGTGGCCGGCACAGACGACGTGGCCAGCGCCTACGCCGCCACCTATCCCATCGCCCTGGTTTCGGTGGTGCTGGCCTCGCAGTTCCTGGTAGTGCTGTTCCGCTGATGGAAAGCGGCAAGGGAAACGCTTTTCGGGAAGGCCAGCCCCCAACACGCCTGCCGTTAAAACGGCGGCGCAGGGACGGTCGACAGCCCTGTAGACGCCGTCTTGCAGAAGGCCGAGGGCGCCGTGTTTTTTGCCGTATATCCCGACTATGACGAAACGGCGCTTTCCATCCCAACTACAACATCGTCTGGACGGGGCAGGATATGGCGGCGCTGTTTGCGCAGGTGGACGCTTCCACGCAGGCGCAGCTGCAGCTGAGCGCCAACGCGGCTGCATTTGACGCGCAGGGCGTAGCGGTTTCCAACGCCCAGGTTGTGGCGGCCGCCTATGACGAGAGCATGACCGCGCTGACCATTTATATAACGATGGATGTGGATGATTCCGGCGTGGGCGTGGATTTGCAGATGACGCTGCACCAGGCGCAGATATTCATGGATATGGGCGACGCCGGAGGCTATGTGTTCTCTTTTTCCGCGGACGACGAGGCCGGCCTGGAAGCGCTGATTGCCAGCGCTGATACGTTGGAACTTGCCGGCGCGTAAACCGGCCGCACATCGCGCCCCGGCTTCGGCCTGGGCGCGTTTTTGTTGACCGCTCGTAAAATTCCCTTGCAATTTCGCACTAAAACCGTTAAAATAGATTTATAGAGAATTCTTTTCACTTCGGAGGGATTCCCATGCGCCCACGTTCGACGGCAAGACGCGCGCTTGCGGCCGCATTGGCGCTTGCCCTGCTTGCTTTTCCGGCGCTGTACGGTTGCGCGCCCCAGCAGCAGGAAACCGCCCGGGAGGACGCCGTACTGTTGGGGTTTTCGCAGCTTGGCTGGGAAAGCGCCTGGCGCATCGGCAACTCTCTGGACATTCAGGAGGCCGCGGAGCGCGCCGGCGTGCAACTGATGTTTGACAACGCCCAGCAAAAACAGGAGAACCAAATCAAGGCCATCCGTTCCTTTATCGCCTATCAGGTGGATGTTATCGCCTTCGCCCCCATCGTGGAACATGGCTGGGACACGGTGCTGCAGGAGGCCAAGGACGCGGGCATCCCCGTGCTTCTGACCGACCGCTTGATTGTTACGGACGACCCTTCGCTCTACGTGGGCTACGTGGGTGCGGATTTTCTCGAGGAAGGCCGCAAGGCCGGCCGGTTCCTTATCGAAAAGGCCGACCGTGAGGGGCTGACGGACCTCAAAATTGTCGAACTCTCCGGCACGCTTTCTTCCTCGCCCATGCAGCAGCGCGGCGAGGGCTTCCGCGCGGTCATCGAGGGCGACGAACGCTTTGAAATTATTGAAACGATGTCCGGCGATTTTCTGCGCTCCAAGGGCAAGGAGTGCATGGAATCCATGCTCGAGCGCCACGAAAAGATAGACGTGCTGTATTCCCACAACGACGCCATGACCCTCGGCGCCATCGAGGCCATTGAGGAGGCTGGCCTTGTTCCCGGCGAGGATATTATCATCATTACCGTGGATGGGGAACAGGCCGCCATCGACCTTTTGCAGGAAGGCAAGATCAACTGCGTGGTGGAGTGCACGCCCATGCTGGGCGACATCATTATGGAGCTGGCCAAGAAACTGGCTGCGGGCGAGGAAATTCCCCGCGTTACCAACCCGGAGGAGCGCGCCTTCACCGAGTTTGACGAGGATCTGATGGACATTCCGCCGCGGGGGTACTGACGTATGCAAAGGCTGTTTCGCCGCCTCAACACGGTGGAGAGCATCAACCGCCGCCTGCGCCTCTCTTTCCGCGTTATCGTTTTAATCCTGGTGGTACCGGCAATTGTCTCCATCGCCAGCCTGCTTTCCAACAACATACGCTATAACGCCATTATCGCCCACATGGGCCGTGTGGGGGATCTCAAACCCCGCGTGGCCGTGGATATTCCCGACGAGGCCTGGAGCGTTGTGGCCGGCTACAAGGAATTTCAGGATGCGCGCCTGTTTGAAATGATTCACGAAGTCAACCTCGAACTGGAAGTGCTCACCAATTCCATGGTCAGCCCCAACCAATTGGAGCTGACTGTGGCCCGGCGCACCATGGATACGCTGCGCGACAAGGTGGTGGAACTGGGCGAGCAGGTGCAGGAAGACGCGCCCGTTGTGGAAAACGAGGCCAAACTCGAGGAAATCCGCGATGTGGCGGCGCTGGTGGAGGAAATGCTGGAAAACTACATCGCGGTGGAAATCGACGCCGCCATTGAGGAAAGCGCCGCGCTCAACCGCATGATGGTCATTTCCCTGCTGTTGGAGTTTGCGCTGCTTTTGTTGGCGCTGGTGGGGTCCGTTTATGCGCAGCGGGGCCTTTCCCGCGCCATTCAGGCGCCGCTGGCGCGGCTGGAGCACTTCGCCGGGCTGCTTGCCGCCGGCGATCTGCGCGCCCGCGCCCCGCAGGCGGGCGTGGAGGAGTTGGTCAACCTCACCAAGAGTTTCAACGTCATGGCCGATAAGCTCGAGGCCCTCATGGAGCAGAACCGGCGCGAACAGGAAAACCTCAAAAAGAGCGAATTGCGCACCCTGCAGGCGCAGATTGCCCCGCATTTTCTGTATAACACGCTTGACGCCATTGTCTGGCTGGCGGAATCGGGCAGCACGGATGAAGTGGTGCACATCACCCGCGCCCTTTCGGACTTTTTCCGTATTTCCCTTTCCCAGGGGCGCGATTGGATAGAGGTTTCCGAAGAACTCAAGCACCTGCGCGGCTATCTGACCATTCAAAAAGTGCGCTATCGCGATATACTCGATTATGAAATCGACGTCTCCGCCCAGGCGCAGGAAGGGTTGATTCTCAAGCTGCTTTTGCAACCCCTGGTGGAAAACGCCATTTACCACGGCATCAAGTTCCGCCGCCGGGGCGGCAAGGTGCGCGTGCTGGGGCGGCGCGAGGGCGAACAGCTTTACTTCGCGGTGATCGACAACGGGCCCGGTATGAGCGAGGAACGCCTGCTGGCGGTGATTGCCGGGCTGGGCGAAGAGGACGCCTCCACGGGCTACGGCCTTTCCAACGTGGACCGGCGCATCCGCCTGTATTACGGCCTCAAGCGGGGCCTGACCATTCACAGCGGCCCCGATGGCACGCGCGTGGAATTCACCGTACCGGTAAGGAGGCAGGCCGGCGATGTATAAGGTGTTTCTGGTGGACGATGAAATTGTTATCCGCGAAGGCATCCGCAACAGTTTTCCCTGGGAGGGCAACGGCGGCAGCGAATTTTCCCTCGTCGGCGAGGCGCCGGATGGGGAAATCGCCCTGCAAATGATGCAGGATGTTAAACCCGATATACTGATTACCGACATCCGCATGCCCTTTATGGACGGCATGCAGCTTTGCGAGGCCGTTTCGCATACCATGCCCTGGGTGCAAATCGTCATTCTCTCCGGTTATGACGATTTTTCCTATGCCCAGCAGGCCATCTCCCTGGGGGTAAAGGAGTACCTGCTCAAGCCTGTGAGCGCGCAGGAACTTTTGGAGGTGCTCGAGCGCATCGCCGGGCGCATCCGCGAAGAACGCCGCCTGCAGGCCGACATACTGCGCATCAAGCGCCAGTTTGCCTCCAGCTCCGCCTTCCTGCGCGAAAAGCTGCTCAGCGAGGCGCTGGGCGGCGTCAAGGGCACGGAAAACATAAGCCAGCTTTTGGAAAGGGCGCGGGCGCTGAACCTTTCGCTGCTGGCCAATCGCTATCTGGTCATCCTCGCATGTCCTGGCGGCGGCGAGGAGGGGCGCACGTTGGCCCAGAGCGCCCTTTACCGCCTGGCCGACGGCTCCGGCGAAGCGGTGCATGCCTGCGAAGTCTCCGGCGGCTTTGCGTTGATCGTCATGGGCGATACCGACGAAGACCTTGAAGAACGCGCCTACGGCTGCGCCCAGGCGGCGCTGTACGAGGTGGAGCGCGCCACCGGCAAAAGCGCGCGCATGTGCATTGGCGAGGCTGTAACCAATATCGCGGAACTGCCGCGCTCCCTGCACGCCGCGCAGATGGTGCGCCGGGCCATGGACGTATCTCCCGATTCGGAAAAGCGCCGCATTATGGGCGTGCGCGACATGGGTCCCCTGCCCGCGGAACGGATTATCAACTTGGACGTGTTGCCCCTGTCCGAGCGCCTGCAATACGCCAACCGCGACGACGTGGAAAAAATTCTCAGCGAGTACATCGCCTCCATGGGCTCGGCGGCCATCCATTCGGTAATGATGGTGAACTTCCTTTATGTGGAAATCCTCATGGCTGCCAGCCGCATTATCAAGGAAAGCGGCGGCGAGCCCCGCGAGGTGGTGGACGAGCGCATGTGGGAGCAAAACCTCTTTGGCGATTCGCCGGAGCCGGAGGAAATTATTCCCTTGGCGCGCGAGGTACTGGAAAAGGCCATCGCCTTCCGCGACGAGCAGTCCTCCACGCGCTATAACGCCGTCATCAACAAGGCCCGCGCCTACCTGGCCCGCGAATATCAGAACAGCGGCGTCACACTCAACGATGTTTCCAGCCATGTGTGCATGTCCAACAGCCATTTTTGCACCATTTTTTCGCAGGAAATGGGCGTCACGTTTACCGAGTACCTCACCAACCTGCGCATGAACAAGGCCAAGGAACTTTTGCGCACCACGCAGATGCGCTCCAGCGACGTGGCCTACGCCGTGGGCTACAACGACCCGCATTACTTCAGCTACCTCTTTAAGAAACACACCGGCGTGACCCCGCGGGATTACCGCAAGGAAGCGCAGGGATAAAGCGGGCGGAACGATGCGGAGGCTTTGCGCCGCCTTCAGCGCACGGACAAAATCCTCAAACGCGAAACTGCTTTCTCATAAAAGAGGAAGCAATTTTTGTTTTCCGCGGCGGATATACCCGGCCCGCGAGGCTGCCAAATGCAGATGCAAAGCAATAAATCCCGCCGGTGGACGAGGCTTCAAAGCATAAACTTCGTCAAGTGGCAACGGCATATATGCCGCACAGGTTGTCAAATGCGGCGCAGGGCCGCGCAGCAGCGCCGGCGTCCGCAACAGGCGGATTCCCGTTCGCGTGGTTTCCCTTCTTCGCCCGCTTTGCCGCGCGCGGGTTTACTGCAATTTGCATTGCGCAAAAAATTGGAAAGTTTGCTTGACATTTTGGCGCGCGTATGCTATACTGCATGTATGGAAAGCAAACTTTCCATAAAAAGGAGGCGGCGGCATGAAAAACCGGCTGGAAGCGCTGCGCAAGGAGCGGGGCATCCGTCAGGAGGAACTGGCGCGCATTCTCGGGGTTTCGCGGCAGACCATTGGCTCGCTGGAAAACGGACGCTACAACCCTTCGATTTTGCTGGCCTTCCGCATCGCCCGCTTTTTTGGCGTGGCCATTGAGGAGATATTTCTCTATGAGGAGGATGAGGTACAATGAAACGGAAACTGTTGGGCTATGGCGTGGCGGCGTTGGGCGCATTGCTGGTGGCGGCAGGGTTGTGGCTTTTGCGAAGCACTCCGGCGCAGGGAATGCTGGCGGCGCTTCCCTATGTGCTCATCGGCGCGGGCTGCGGCGCGTTCGGTTACGGCGTGGGCGCGGCGGTAAACGACGCCGTGGCCCGCAAATACCCGGACATCGCCCGCGACAAGGAAATTGAGGAAAAGGATGAGCGCAACGTGGCGATCGCCAACCGCGCCAAGGCCAAGGCGCTGGACCGGATGTATTATATTTTCGGGGCGTTGATGGTGGCGCTGGCGCTGATGGGCACGGATATGAAGGTGATTCTGTTGCTGGTGGTGGCCTATCTGTTCGTGGCGGGCAGCATGGTTTACTACCTTTGCCGGTATCACAAGGAAATGTAGGGCGTTTTGCGGACGGGTATTTTGTCCGCAAGCGCCGCTCAAAGAGCGCCGAAAGCCTCGCGTTTTCCGCGCTTTTTGTTATGCGCCGCCGCCCGGGATTGGGCGCACGAAAACACGCGGCCGGGCGTCCGGAAAGCGTTTTGAAGAAGACGCGTGGCGGAAAATGGAAAAACGCGGGAGGGAAGCGGCGGCGCAATTTGCAAAGCGCGTGAGCGTCGCCGGCATTGGGGCCTTGCAGGCCCGGCGGCCGTGCGCATGATTTGACCTTCCCGCGCAGGATATGTATAATAAAGGCGTACAAAGGAGGCGTGGGCATGGATGGATACGGGCGCAAATCCGAGCGCATCGCCGGGGAGGTGCGCGCCGCTATACTCGCCGGACGGCACAGGCCGGGCGAGCGCATCGAATCGGAAAACGAACTGGCCGCGCGCTATGGGGTCAGCCGCCAGACCGTGCGCAAGGCGCTTTCCGCCCTGATTGCCCAGGGCTATCTGCGCGCCGAGCACGGGCGCGGCACTTTTGTCGCCGAGCGCAGCCGCCCCGGCAGCAAAACCATCGCCGTGGTCACCACCTATCTTGCCGACTACATCTTCCCCCGCGTCATTCAGGGCATCGACCAGGAACTGGCCGAGCATGGATACAGCATTCTTTTGAAGAGCACACGCAACGCCCGCCACCTCGAAGCCCGCTATCTGGAGGAGTTGGCGGACAAGGCCATCGACGGCCTGATCATCGAGCCGAGCAAAAGCCAGATTTTCTGCCGCCACATTCAACTTTACGAGCAGCTTGACGCGCGCGGCGTGCCCTATGTATTTATCCAGGGCTGCTTTGAGCGCATGCGCGACCGGCCGCATGTGCTGCTCGACGACGCGGGCGGAGCGGCGCTGGCCACGCGGCATCTGCTTTCGCTAGGGCATCGCCGCGTGGCGGGCATCTTCAAGGCGGACGATATGCAGGGCGTAGAGCGCCACCGCGGCTATGTGCGCGCCCTGCAGGAGGCGGGCGTGCTTTACGACCCTGACCTGGTGCTCTGGTACCACACGGAAGACCGCACCGTGGCCCCGGCCGCCGGCGCGGCGGTGCTGGCGCGGCGCGGGAAGATGGACGCGGTGGTGTGTTACAACGATGAAATCGCCGTGGGCGTCATTCGCGCCCTGGAGGCCGAGGGCCTGCGCGTGCCGGAGGATATTTCCGTCACCGGCTATGACAATTCCCTGCTGGCGGAGAATTTCAAAATGGGCCTGACCACCGTCTCCCACCCGCACGAGGAATTGGGCCGTGCCGCCGCGCGCCTGCTGCTGGCGCTCATCGACGGGGAACCGGTGGAAACCTCGGTCATCCTCCGGCCGGAATTGATTGTACGCGGCTCTACCGCCGCCCGCGGATAGAGGCAGGCCCTTCCAACGGGGTTTATCTTTTTGTCACTTGTCCGCGCGCGGATAGGGCCGGGCCGCAGTGGTTTTGCCGCGCCTCAGCCCGCGCGGAGATGCTGGAAGATGCTGCAGGCCGCTTTGCGCCGCCCTTGGCCCGCGCGGAGACGCTAAGACGATGCGCCTTCTGCGCGCAGAGGCACGCCGCCGTTGCCTTCGTCCGCATCACGCGCGGGAGAATGCCGGAAGCGGCCAGCGCTCCATCGGCGGAAAACCCCTCGTTCGCGTCACGCGAAGGAAGGTGGGACATCCTTAAAAGACGGAGAAGCCTGCCCTTCCTGCGTCGCGTGCGGAAGGATGCCGGAGGCGGCCAACGATACATTGGAGGAAAAGCCCTCGTTTGCGTTACGCGTGGGAGAGCGGTATATCCCCCAAAAGATGGAGAAGCCTGCCTTTGCCTGCGTCGCGTGCGTGAGAATGCCGGAAGCGGCCAGCGGTACATCGGCGGAAAAGCCCTCGTCCGCGTCGCGCGTGGGAAGGCATTGCATCCTGAAAAAAAGACGGAGAAGTCTACCTTTGCCTGCGTCGCGCGTGAGGATGCTGGAAGCGGCCAGCGACGCATTGGCGAAAAAGCCCTCGTTTGCGTTACGCGTGGGAGAGCGGTATATCCCTAAAAGATGGAGAAGCCTGCCCTTGCCTGAATCACGCGCGGGAGAGCGCCGGAAGCGGCCAGAGATACATCGGCGGAAAACCCCTCGTTCGCGTCACGCGAAGGAAGGTGGGACATCCTTAAAAGACGGAGAAGCCTGCCCTTCCTGCCTCGCGCACGGAAGGATGCCGGAAGTGGCCAGCGATACATTGGCGGAAAAGCCCTCGTCCGCGTTACGCGCAGGAGGGCGTTGCATCCTTAAAAAACGGAAAAGATCACTCCCGCATACGTCACGTGTGGAAGACCGCTTTCAACAGACAGCGCTCCATCGGCGGGAAAAGCCCTTGTCCGCGTTACGCGAGAGAGCGGTATATCCCCAAAAGATGGAGAAGCCTACCCTCGTCCACGTCATGCGCGGGAGGGCGGGGGCGCTGCCTGTGGCGGGGAAACCCGGCATGGTTTCAAGCGCGCTGGAACGGCGCGGCTGCGCTGGTTCGCCGTTGTGCGCACCGGCGCGGAGAGGCCGCCTTTTGCGCGTCCGCTTTGCGGAGGCGGTTGCCCTTGCCGCCTGTGGGGCAAGGCGGCGCATTTCGTCCGGCGCAATGTTCGCCGCCCGGCAATTTTGCGGGCGGAAAGCAGGGAAATTCTGCGTTTTCCCAAAAAACAACTTGTCAGGCAGGGTGTACAAGTTGTATGCTTGTTTCAGAGGAAAGCTAACGAATTTTTCACCATGAAGAAACAGGAGGAATGTTGCCATGCTGCAAAAAGCGTACAAGTTCTGGTTTCTCACCGGCTCGCAGGACCTTTACGGCGACGAGTGCCTCGCGCACGTCGCCGAACATTCGAAAATCATCGTGGAAAACCTCAACCGCTCCGGGAATTTGCCCTATGAAGTGGTCTGGAAGCCCACGCTGATTACCGACGCCCTCATTCGCCAAACCTTCAACGAGGCCAACAACGACCCCGACTGCGCCGGCGTCATCACTTGGATGCACACATTCTCCCCGGCCAAGAGTTGGATCGCCGGCCTGCGCGAGTACCGCAAGCCGCTTCTGCACCTGCACACGCAGTTCAACGAGGAAATTCCCTACGACACCATCGACATGGACTTTATGAACGAAAACCAGTCCGCGCACGGCGACCGCGAGTACGGCCACATCGTCACCCGCATGGGCATCGAGCGCAAGGTGGTCGCCGGCCATTGGAGCGACGAGCGCGTGCAGGAGCGCATCGCCTCCTGGATGCGCACGGCCATCGGCCTGGTGGAGAGCCGCAACGTGCGCATACTGCGCGTGGCGGACAACATGCGCAACGTGGCCGTCACCGAGGGCGACAAGGTCGAGGCGCAGATCAAGCTGGGCTGGACCGTGGACGCCTATCCCGTCAACGAAATCGCCGAATACGTGGCCGCCGTCAGCCAGGCGGACACCGACGCGCTGGTGGACGAGTACTACAACATGTACGACATACTCCTCGACGGCCGCGACGAGAAGGAATTCCGCCGCCATGTGGCCGTGCAGGCGCAGATCGAACTGGGCTTTGAGCGCTTCATGGTGGAAAAGGACTACCACGCCATCGTCACCCACTTTGGCGACCTGGGCGCGCTCAAGCAGCTTCCGGGCCTGGCCATCCAGCGCCTGGAGGAAAAGGGCTACGGCTTCGGCGCCGAGGGCGACTGGAAGACCGCCGGCATGGTGCGCGTGATGAAGCTGATGACCGCCGGCATGAAGGATGCCAAGGGCACCTCCATGCTCGAGGACTACACCTATAACCTCGTGCCCGGCAAGAAGGGCATTTTGCAGGCCCACATGCTGGAGATCTGCCCCTCCATCGCCGAAGGCCGCATCGCCATCCGCTGCCTGCCCCTGTCCATGGGCGACCGCGAAGACCCG
>CAJFUU010000020.1 GCA_904420265.1 uncultured Clostridia bacterium | reverse complement strand
TTTCCCGTGCATCCGGCATGCCTCCGCGGCGTTTGCGGGTGTGCCGGGCCGATTTGATTTTCTTCCTTGCCGCGGCGCCCCGGTTGCGGGCGTCACAATCTGCGGCATGGGAAACGCGCCGGGTTTTTCGCGCAAACGCCTCTCTCCCTCTCTCGTGCAAAACCTCGCCCACAGGGCCGAACGCCGGCAATCAGCCCGCCAAGGCGCTTTTCCAGCGCCCAGGGCTCCGCCAAGCGGCCGGGCCTACCATGCGCTCTCGTCCGCCAGCATCCCGCGCAGCTTTTCCCGTGCGTCGCGCAGCCGCCATTTCACCCGCGTTTGGGAAATTTCCAGCGCGGCGGCAATCTGTGCGTAGGAAAGTTCCATTTCGTAGCGCATAATCACCATTTCCCGCATTTCCGCATCCAGGCTGTCCAGGGCCCGCAAGATGCGCTCCCGGCGCTCGGCGCGCTCCACGCATTCTCCCGGCAGCGGCGCGGGATCCGGCGGATCAAAGCCCTCGGGCAGCGGGACGGCTTTGCGGCGGCGGGCTTCGCTGATAACGCGATTGCGGGCGATGCGCAGCAGCCAGGCGTCGAATTTTTCCAGGCTGTGGCCGCGGAAATCGGGCAGGGCGCGCAGCATGGCCAGCAGCGTGTCCTGCGCCACGTCTTCCGCCGTTTCCCGCGACCGGGTAAGCGCGTAAACGTAGCGGCACAGACGCGGATGACAGCGCGCGCAAAGCTGTTCCAGCGCCGTATGATCGCCCTTCCTGGCCTCGCGCAGCAGCGCGTCCGCGTCCATGCCCTCACCTCCTCGCGCTCCTCTGCAGAATAAACGCACAAGTCCTCCAAAAAGTTGCTGTTTTCGGCGAAAAAAACAAAAAATGTCGCGCGCAGCGCCAAAACGCCCTTGGGCGGGGCGGCTTGCCGGCATACCGGCATACCGTCAGTGCCGCAAAGGAGTCTACAGGAAATGAATTCGCAGGCAAGGCAGCCCATATGGGCATAAATGACAAAAGCGACAATAAGCCGCAGGCGCGTCTGAGAAGGAAACTTCCCGCTGCCTGTCGCGGTTTATCTCCGCGCATCTGAATTTGGCGCTTCCGCAAGGTCTGGCAGATTCGTCGGAGCCGCGCAACTTGCCTCTATCGCTGCCGTATCAAAGCAAATTTCGCGCTTGCTGCCTTTTCAACGCCCGCAAACAGGGACGTTTGCACAATATAAAAGGCCGAATTCAGGTGCGTTTGACACAGAAAAATCGCCCGAAAATGGTTTTCGGGCGACTTGGGTGTTGCGAAAACATTGGTTACATCGTAACAATAATACCTTCGTCGTTGGAGCGATAGGCGGCCTCGATGACCTGCTGGGCAAGCAGCGCGTTGCGCGCATCGGCGACAAAGGGCTTGTTTTCCAGCAGCGAATTGCAGAAAGACGCGATTTCGCGCGCGTACAAATCGCCATATTCGCCGGTGATAACCTCGCGCGCGGCGGTGCCGCTGGCATCCTGCTGGGCATCGTAGCCGCCGACGCTGTCCACACGCAGAAGTTCGACCTCGCCCGCGTCCACCTGGCCGACCACGTCGCTGCCCACGAGACGGCCACGGGTGCCAAACATTTCAAAGCGCCACTTGGCCACGGGATCGGGAATGTTGAAATTGGTCTGCACGGTGCAAAGAGCGCCGTTTTCCAGCCGCAAAAGCAGGTCGGAAGAATCCTCCACCTCGTATTTGAACGTCAACGTATCGTGGAAAGCGGCCACCTGGCGGGTTTTGGAACCGGAAACGTAGTGAATCAGGTCGATCATATGCACGCCCATATCCGTAAGCGCACCGCCGCCGCCGGAAGCCTTGCTCTGCCGCCAATTGCCCGGCATGTCGGGATACCAGCAGGTAAACTGGGCATAAACCGACACAAGTTGGCCAATTTTGCCGGCTTCATAGGCGCGCTTCATTTCGTTGATACAGGCTCCGAAGCGCATCATAAAGCCCGCCGCCACGCGCACGCCGCGCGCATCGCAATAGTCCAGCACCTGTTTGGCCTCCGCGCAGGTGAGCGCGATGGGCTTTTCCAGAAGGATATGTTTGTGCTGATCCGCCGCCATCATGGCCTGGCGGCCGTGCAGCTTGACCGGCGAAGCGATGTAAACCGCGTCAATCTCCGGGTCGGCCAGCAGAGCCGCTTCGTCGGTATAAGCGCGCTTTGCGCCGTATTTGACGCGCAGTTCTTCCGCGCGCGCGGCGTCAATTTCCATGACGGAAACCAATTCTGCCGCGTCGCATTTGAGCATGCCGGGAATAGTGCGCCGGTCGGCGATGCCTCCCGCGCCAATGACGCCAAAACGGATTTTTTTCATTTGCTAGCCCTCCTTGATCTTATGCGTATCGGCATGCGCCGATCTTTCTGGATGCGCGGCGGCGCAGATAGCCGCGAGAACACGCGCCGCTTGCCGCCAAAGACGCCGTTTGCCTGTGCGGCGCAACCGCACTGCCCTTCACTTTTCTGCCCCGGACAAACGTCCTCGATTGTAAAACAGCTTTTCCGCCCAGGCAGCCTCTCGTTTGACGGCGGCCACGTGCGGGCGGCGAAGCGGCCCGCCCGCCTTGCCGGGCGCGCATTGCGCATATGCGGCAATGCGTCTTTATCCGGCGCCGGCTTTATAAACGCGCGCCGAGGGACGGACCGGTTGCCTGGCTTTGTTCACTTTGCGCCGGGAAAACCCGTTGTCTCTTTTCGTTTGGCCCGCCGGAATACGGCCGCCAGGCGCATCCGTTTTCGCCCGTGTTTTCGCGCAAATCAGGCCGCCGGTTTGCAACGCTGCGGCGGTTCAACCGCACCAGGCGCGGATGAAATCCATAAGCGAACGCACGCACACCTCCATGCTTTCCAGATCAACCCATTCGTCCGGCGCATGCAGCCGCGCGCCGATGGGGCCGAAAATGACCGACGGTATATTGCCCAGTTCCGTGAGGGCAAACATATCGCAGGAGAACATGGCCCCGCACACGCGGGCGCGGTCGGTATAGGCCCCGGCGCAACGCGCCAGCGTTTGCACGCCTGGATGCATTGGGTCTGTCGCCGCCGGTCGGCAATAGCGGTATTCCCGGCGTATTTCCAGCCCCTTGGGATCATGATACCGCACGCGTACAAAATTGTCCAGATCTTTGAGAAGATCTTCTTCCTCTTCGCCAGGATAGGACTGCATGACAATTTCCATCCAGGCGTCGATGGGCGCGGAAAGCTGGCCGTGCTCAAAGCACTCGCCCGCCTTCACCTTGGTGATGACCACCTGCGCCCCCTGCACCGTGCCGTCCCATAGCTTGGGCTTGGGGGCCTCGGCCATGCGCTTTTCGCTGAACTGCTGAATCAGCCAAATCAGTTCCGCGATGTCTACGGCCGGGTTGCCGATTTCCTCGCCGGTATATGGCATGCCCGCCACGCCCTGCACGCGCAGCGTGACGACCAGCCCGCCCACGCAGGCGGGGCAGACGTTCAGCCCGGAGGCTTCCAGAACGATGCCAAAATCCGCGTTGATGCCCGCCAGGCGGCCGGCGACGGTGCCGTTGGCCCCCGCGTATTCCTCATCCACAACGCTTTCCAGAATCACATCGCCTTTGGGGCGGAAGCCCTCTTCCTGCAGGCGGCGCACAGCCTCCGCGGCGCAGACCAGGCCCGCCTTCATATCCGCCGTTCCGCGGCCGTACATGCGGCCAGCCTGTATCAGCGGTTCGAAGGGCTGCGTCACAGTCCACGGCATGGGTTCCTTGGGCACAACGTCCATGTGCCCCGTCAGCAACACAGAGCGGCCGCCGCCCTCGCCGCGCCAGGTTCCGACAAGGTTCTCGCGTCCCGCAAAATCGCGGGGCAAAAACGCCGGATGCGCGGGATATTCCGGCAGGTCTGCGGGGCACAGCATGCGCGTTTCCAGGCCCATGGCCTCATAGGCCGCGCGCAGCACCGCCTGCCCCGGGGCTTCGTTGCCCCGGGGAGGATGGTTTTCTGTGGGGCAGCGCACCAACGCTTCCAGCAGGGAAAGCATCTGCGCGCCGCGGTTTTCCATGTTCATAGGCGTCTCCTTTGCCTCAGGCGATGGTGATTACATCGCGGTGCCAGGTGGTAAGCTGTTCAAGCCCGGTTTCGGTGACGAGCACGCCGTCCTCCAGACGCACGCCATAGCGGTCGTCGGCAATCCAGATGTCGATATTGAAAACCATGTTGGGCTTGAGCACGCGGCCGGTGCGGTTGTCCACCCAGGGCGCTTCGCACTCCTGCAGGCCGGTGGAATGCGCCGGGCCATAGAGCGAAAGCCCGCCAAAGCCGTAGCGCGTCAACCGCGCCTGGAATTTGTCGTATACCTGCGCAAAGGGCACGCCCGGGCCCATGGTGGCGATGGTCTCTTCCAGGCACTCGCCGGCAATTTTGATCATGTCCATATGCCGCTGGGGCAGCTTGCCCAACACCGCCACACGGCCGATGTTTCCGCAATAGCCGCTGTATTTCGCGCCCACGGAGAACTGCACCATTTCGTTTTCGCCGATTTCGCGGTCCGTGGATTTGCACAGGCTCTGGTAAGTGGACGGGCCGCTGGTCACCCAGCAGGGATAGCCGAAGCCCTCCGCGCCCATTTCAAAGGAAATGGCCTTCCAACGCGCCAGCAGTTCGCGTTCGCGCACGCCGGGACGGAGAATTTCCATGGTCTTTTTCAGCGCTTCCTCCGTAATGCGGTAACCTTCTTTGAGAAGTTCAATCTCTCCATCGGATTTATAGGCGCGCAAATCAAGTATAATATCCTCCGCCGGCACGATCTGCGCCCCGCGCGCGCCCTTTTCAATATCGGCGTAAATAACATGCGGAATGGTGTTGACGTTGGCAATGCCAATTTTGCGCACGGGAATGCGTTCGCGAATCTCGTCCAATATGCGCTCATAACTCCAGGGGTCGGTGGGCTTGTCCCACTCCGGCGCGCAGGTTTCCACATACATCGGATGCACGCGCACATCGTCAATTTGGGCAAATTTAACTGCGAAATCATAGGATTCGGGGCCGCCGGTAAGCAAAATCGGCTTTCCTTCTACGGGCACCAGCACGCCCACAAAGTCAAACACCGCCCAGAAATCGGTCAAATAGCGCACTGTGGCGGACTCACACTCGCAGGCATGCGCCACAAGCAGGTCAATGCCCTCCTGGGCCATTCTTTCCTGCACGCGGCAAATGCGCTGATTGTACTCCTCCCGGGGCAAGCGTTTAATTTGTTTTCCCATTGTTAATTAGTCCTCCCACCTGAAAAATTAGTTTTAGGAAACCGGGAGAACCGGCTTGCGATTCTCCCGGTTAAGAGGTTTTATTCCTCGACGTACTTCATGTAGTCGGCAATGTTGGTTTCATCAACGATCGCCAGCTCGATGTTCTGAGACTTCGGAATCTCTTCACCGGCGAAGTAGGCCTCGACGGAATCGAGGGTCAGCTCAACGATGTTGGCCGCAGAAACGGCAATGCACATCTTGTAGTAGGGGTTGCCCTCGTTGATGAGGCCGAACGGCTCGGCGCCCCAGCCGCCCGCGGAGACGACGATGGTGCCAGTCGCGCCGTTCTGCTCCAGCGCGGTGGTCGCGCCGATGGCGGCGTTGTCCACGGCGCCCCAGATGACGTCGATGGGCTTCATGATGTTGTTGGTGACGATGTTGGCGGCAGACTCACGGGTCTCGCCGAAGTCCTGGTTGAACACCCAGGTCACGTTCTCGGCGCCCAGCAGGTTTTCCAGCTCCTCAACGAAGGCCTCGGAACGCACCTGCGTATGCACGGCGTTGAGCATGGCCAGCACGCCCACGCGCACCTTGCCGCCCAGGTTCTCGTTGGCATAATCCGCAACCCACTGCGCGCACAGCACGCCGGTTTCGGCATGGTCCCAGGCAACGTGCGTCACCAGGTCTTCGTAATCGGTGCCGCTGTCAAAGGCAAACACGGGGATGCCCGCTTCGCCGGCCTGCTCCAGCGTGGGGATGATGCCGTCGGAGTTGACGGGGTCGATGAGGATGGCGTCATAGTCGCCCTGGGCGATAAAGTCCTCGACCTGCTTCTGCTGGGTCTCGGCGTTGAGGTTACCGTCGGCGATGGTCACTTTCCAGCCGCGCGCTTCGCACTGGGCAACGAACTCGTCATAAACGGCCTTGCACCACTCGTCGTACATCGTAATGTGCGCGACGGCGAGATTGAGGGGTTCTTCGGTCTCGGCCAGCGTGGGCGCGCAGAAGCACAGCAGCATCGCGACGGCCAAGATCAGGGAGATCAGGTGTTTTTTCATGTTGGTACCTCCTACTTTGCTCTATTTTTCCGCTTTCGCGGACAGGGCCGAATGAATTAGACGCACAGGGCCATGATGGCCTCCGGGGAGACCTCTTCGCGGGTAAGTTCGCCCACTTTGTTGCCCTCGTGCATAACCAGTACGCGGTCGGACATGCCCACAATTTCGGGGATTTCCGAAGAAATCATGATCACGGACTTGCCAGATTTGACCAGGTCGTTGATCAGCAGGTAAATCTCGCTCTTGGCGCCCACGTCGATGCCGCGCGTGGGCTCGTCCAGGATGATGATGTCCGCGTCCTGCAAAAGCCACTTGGCGATAACCACCTTTTGCTGGTTGCCGCCGGAGAGGTATTGCACCTCCGTATCGACCGACGGGGTGGCAATATCCAGCTTGCCAACGTATTCCAGCGCCCGCGCGCGTTCCTTGGCCTCACTGACCACCATGCCGTTGGATACGGCGTCCATATTGACCATGCAAATATTGCGGCACACGCTCAAAAGCTGCACCAGGCCCTGGTTTTTGCGATCCTCCGGCACCAGGGCAAAGCCCTTGCGAATAGCCTCGCGGAACGAAGGGATGGTCACCTTTTGCCCGCGCAGGAAAATTTCGCCACCGTCAATTTTGTCGATGCCCAGGATGGCGCGCGCAAGTTCCGTACGTCCCGCGCCGACCAGGCCCGCTATACCCAGCACCTCGCCGCGGCGCAAATTGAAGGAAATGCCGTTGAGCACGCCTTTGCGGGTGATGTTCTTGACCTCCAGCACCGTTTCGCCCAGGGGGATAGTCTCCTTGGGGTATTCGTTGACCACCTCGCGGCCGACCATCATCGTTACCAAATCGTGGCGGGTAACGTCTTTCACCGGCATGGTGCGCACATGGCAACCATCGCGCAACACGGTTACGTTGTCGGCCAGGTCGAAGATTTCGTCCAGGCGGTGGGAGATGTAAATAATGGTCATCCCCTGCTCGCGCAGGCGCTTGACCGTTTGGAACATGACCTTCTGTTCCTTCTCGGTCAGCGTGGCCGAAGGCTCGTCCATAATCAGCAGGCGGCAGTTGCGGTTGATGGCCTTGCAGATTTCCACCATCTGTTTCTGCGCCACCGACAGGTCGCTGACCACGGCGTTGACGTCCAGCGCCAGGCCCAGCTGGCTGAGCATTTCGGAAGCGCGCTGGCGCATGGCCTTC
This sequence comes from uncultured Clostridia bacterium, assembly GCA_904420265.1. Lineage (GTDB taxonomy): Bacteria > Bacillota > Clostridia > Christensenellales > Aristaeellaceae > Pullichristensenella. The sequence continues at coordinate 9,396 of CAJFUU010000020.1, read as the reverse complement.
CAGTCCACGCGGATGCCCTTGTAAATCAGGTTGCCCAGGAACACGTTTTCCGCCACCGAGAGGGTCTCGGAAAGTTTAATCTCCTGGTGCACCACGCTCACGCCCGCGGCCTGCGATTCGCTCGGCGTCTTGAAGTGCTTGGGCGTGCCCTCAAAGAGCATTTCGCCGCTTTCGGGCTGGTAAATGCCAGCCAGCACCTTGATCAGCGTCGATTTGCCCGCGCCGTTCTCACCCACCAACGCATGCACCGTGCCGCGCTCAATGGAGAACGAAACATTGTCCAACGCCTTGACGCCCGGGAAACTCTTGCAGATGTTGCGAAGTTCAAGGATAATGTCGCTCAAACTCAACGCCTCCTTACTTGCGGCGGTTGCGCAGCACGTCCAGCGCCACCGCGCCGACCATGACCACGCCTTTGAGCACGTCCTGCACGAAGGGGTTGACGTTCATCATCGTCATACCGTTGAAGAACAGCGTCAAAAACAGCGCCCCAAACAGACCCTGGATAATCTTGCCGCGGCCGCCCGCCAGCGAGATACCGCCCAGGATGCAGGAGATTGTGGAGTCAAACTCGTAGAGGTTGCCGTTGGTCAGCGCCGCAGAGTCCAGACGGGTAACCAGGATTACGCTGGAGAAACCGCACAGCGCGCCGGCAATTGTATACACCAGGAAGCGGTACTTCTTGACGTTGATGCCCGCGAAGTAGGCAGCCTCGCGCCCACCGCCCATGGCGTACAGGCTGCGGCCGAACTTGGTCTGGTTCGTGACGAACATGGCCACGATGAACAGCACCACCATGATGACCACGCTGATGGGAATGCCCCATCCGTTCTGCGGGCCAATGTAACCGCGGCCAAAGAACTGGATTTCCGCAGGCATGCCCGGAATGGGCGATGCATTGGTAATGATCTTGGCAAAGCCCTTGCAGATCATCTGGAAACCAAGCGTAACGATAAAGCATGGTATACCGCAGTAGGAGATCAACGTGCCGTTGCACGCGCCCACCACAGCGCCGGCCACGATGGCCATGATGATCGCCAGCCACGGGTTCCAGCCGCCAAACTTGATCAGCCACGCCATAACGCAACTGGTAAAGCACACGTTCTGGCCCAGGGAAAGGTCGAACTCACCAGTGGTAACAATCAACGCCTGTCCGCAGCAGACCACCGCCAGGGTGACCGTCTGGTTGAGAATGTTGCGCAGGTTGTTCCAGGTGAAGAAGTACTGCTCGCCAAACATCAGCAAAGAGCCGATGGTGTAGGCTACGACCAGAAGCAAAATTGCCAGTATGATCGCATAACTCTTGGTAAACTTCGCCACGCGCGACCCAAAGCCGCCTTTGTTCTGCAGGGCTGCCTGACTCATCAATCATCGTTCCTTTCCGTGTGGATCTTTATTAAGCACGGTGGGCCGCGCTTTTACGGCAAAAGCCGTTTGGTGGTCATGCGCAGGTAATTGAGGTTGGGGCGGAAGCCCTCGGCATAGTCCACGCCGCACTGGAAGCCGCGCGCGCGGGAGCAGGTGCGCACAAACTCCAGGAAATCAATGTGGTCGTGATCGCGCATCCACACAATTTGCGATTTGTGGCAAGCCAGCGCTTCCAGCTTGAGGTCTATCGTGTCGGTTATATCCACATATTCGGTGGGAATAAAGCCCGTGCCGGCCACCGGGTCCATATGGTAAATCGGGCACACGGGCGCGGTGGGCGTGGTGGCATTCATGTCATAGTGGGCCAGGCTGGCGCCGAAGGAAGCGCGCAGGGCCGCATAATAGGTTTGCATATGGTCGTTCATATAATCGTGGTCATAGTGGGTAATAATCAAATCCGGCTGCACTTCGCGCACCACGGCGGCCAGGCGGTTGATGAGGCCGTCGTCCTCGGCGGTGACGTACAGGTCGTTGGCGTCTACGCTGTAGTGCTTGGCGCCGATGATTTTGGCGGCGTTTTCCGCTTCCTCAAAGCGCATGGCGCGCAACTCTTCCGGCATAATTTCCACATGGCCCAAATTGCCGTTGGCCAGATGGCAGACCGCCACATTGTGCCCCTGCTTCACATACTTTGCCAGCGTGCCGTAGCAGCCGATCTCCAGATCGTCAGGATGACAACCGATTGCCAGAATATTCATATTCTTTCGCTCCTTTCTCTACTCCACCACGCGGCCGACGTAGGCCTGCAAATTGATCGGCAGGTCGTTGAGCACGTCCACGCGCGTTCCAAACTTACCCAGCGTTTTTTCTACCAGCACGTAGTCCATGCCGGGAATAATCACGTCGTTCCACATATTGCCCACGCCGCGCACGGCCACGTCCAGCATGGTGACAATCTGGCTGCCCAGCGGTTCTTCGGAGTTGAGCGTAATGGCGCCGTAAAACTCCTGGCACTCGGTGTAGCCGCCGTTGTGGGTGCCGGTGTAAGGCTTCTGACGCACGAAATCTATCTTCTTGCCCAGCCGGGCGCAAACCTCGTCCTCATGCGCCTTGAAGTAATCGCACAGCGCCTGTTCCTGAAGTTTTGCGGGCAGGTTCTCGGCGCTGACGCGGCGGTAGGCGTCCAGGCCGGTCTGATAGGCGCCCTCGACAAAGCGAATCCAGTACTTCTGGTCTTCGGTAATGTTATCGGGATTCAGCGTGGCAATGACCGTGCAACGCTCGCAGGCGGTCAGGCCGTCGCATTTGGGGGCCACGCCCAGGTGCACATAGTCGCCCTCCTCAATGACGCGGTTGAGCGCCTTGCCTACCAGCGTGCGGTTGGCCTCGCCGGAGGTGACCATCACATCGAAGCCGAAACTTTCCGCGCCGATCTGCCGGCCGATGAGGTAGCCCCAGGAGGCCACTTCCGTTTCCAGCATGCCCGGTTCCAGCACCGCCAGCATGCCCTCAAGCATCACATCGCACATGCGCGCGGCCTGGCGGGTCAGCTCCATTTCCCGGTCAGACTTTATGTATTTCTGTTTATAGTAGATTTCCTGGCAGTCGATCATATTCTCCTCGCCCACCAGCGAAGCGAAATATTCATACACGCCCACCGGCAAAACCGCGCGCGGCGTAAACAGGCCCACATTGCGGGGCATCTGCCCGCAGGCCTCTACGAGCACATCTTCAATGTGTTCGGCGTCGATGGGATATTCCTCATCGGCCAATTTGAGCATTTCCACCTTGTGGATGCCGCAGCCGGCGCGCGCGCCGAGTTGTTCGGCCACATAGCCGCCCTCGAGCCCGGCGAGGATGTGGAAGCCGTTTTTGCCCAACACGCCGGCCACCGGCTCGATGGAGATATTGACGCAGCCGCCCAGGTAAGGCACGTCGCCGCAATAGTGTTCATCGGAATAAACCAGCGCGCAGTCGATGCCGGCCTCGGCAATCTTGGCGATCAACGCCTGCTGGCGGGCGCGGAACTCGTCCTCCTCCACGCGCAGAAACTTGTCGAACTTCGGCGCGCGCGCGAGGATTTTTTCCACCTTCTGTGCTTTTTGCATCCAGGTTTCCATAAGAGCATCCCCTTTGCGTTTTTTAAGAACAGAGTATAACCGTTTTTATCGCCGGCGCGTCCTGCGCGTACAAATCCCCCAATTTTGCGGCGTCCTGAAGCGCCAGACGGTGGGTGATCACGCGCGCGGCATCGACGCGCCCAGAGCGAATCATGGCAATGGAAAGCGGGAAATTGGCGGCCGGCTCGGCCAGGGAAGTGAGCAGCTGCTTTTTCTGGAACACCATATCGCTCACATCCAGCGCGGCGACGCCGCTTCCATCCATGGCCACGCCCAGGGCCAGCACTTCGCCGCCGTAGCCGACCAGCTTCATCGCTTCGGCGCACAAAGACGGCGGCGCGGCAACGATGGCCGCATCAAACGCGCCGCCCCGCAGGGCTTTTTCTATGTAATCTTCTTCACAGGAATAATAGAATTCGTCCGCGCCCAAATCGGCGGCGGCGTCCTGCGCGGCACGGTTGCGCAAACTGTGGGCGTTGCGGGCGAACATGGCCACCCGCCCGGCGCCCATGGCACGGGCATAAGCGCAGGCAAACAGGCCGATTGCGCCCATTCCGAAAATAGCCAGAGAAGCAAACGGCCGCAGGCGCAGCTTGTTCACGCCGCGAATGGCTACGGCCAGCGGCTCCACCATGGAGGCGACGACGGGGTCGATGTCCGTAAAAACGTTGAGCATGTTTTCATGCACAACCATTTCGTCCGACATGCCGGGCTGTCCTTCAAGCGTATAGCCGCTGCGGCACAGACGCACGCGCTCCGTCTTGCAGAATTCGCAGGCGCCGCACTGGGTTACGTCTTCGCATACGACGCTGTCGCCCACCTTCACGCGCTTCACCGCGGCGCCGGTTTCCACCACCACGGCGGAGATTTCATGCCCCAGGGGCGTCCACTCGTCCAGATCGCGCAAAAAATGCAGATCTGTTCCGCACACACCGCAGGCCCGCACGCGAATGCGCACCATGTGCGCGCCGAGCGCGACGTCGGCGCGCTCGCGCAACACAATGTCAAAACCGCGCCGGCCGTACAATCCCCGCATGAAGTCCACCCCTCGATCGTCTGTAAACAAACTGTCTCAAAGCTGACACGTTCATCATATCACAGGCATCTACATTTGTCAAGTGCGTTGATAAATTAACTGAATGGAGTAAAAAAACTTTCGCTTCTTACCAGTTATTTGCGATGTAGGTACGCTTTGTACTTGCGCACAACATAAATCTATGTTAAACTATAGCCAAGGTGCACAAACAGGAAGCGAGGCCTTTTATGAAATACCTGTCTCTGGACCGGTCGGAGGACCGACGCCCGGGCTATCAACAACTTATCAAAGAAAAAAACATCAAGCGCGTATTTGATTTGGTACGCGGCGGGCGTTGCGCTTCGCGCGCGGAACTTGTGCGCGCCATGCACCTGAGCGCGACGACCATTTCGGCGCTGGTGGAAGAACTGGTAGGCGAGGGCCTGCTGCTGGAAACGGGGCCGACGCTGACCTCCCTTCCCGGCCGTCGGCCGATGAGTTTGCGCCTGAATGCCGCGGGCCGGCAGTTGGCGGCGTTTTCCCTGAGCCGTCGCGGCGCGCATTTTACACTGATGGATTTGAGTTGCCGGACGTTGGAAAGTTTTTTTGTGGAGCACCCCGTGGGCGAGAACGAGCCGATGGACTCCGGCGAGGAGTACGCGCGCCTGTTTGAAGACGTGCTTTTGCATCGCTCGCAATTGTTTGACCGCGAGCGCGCTATCATGGTGGGCGTCTGCTTCCCCGGCATCCGCATTGAGGAAGAGCAGGCGTTTTCCGTACGCACAGCCATGAGCATCTCCTTTTCCGAGGCTTCCATGCGCGTGCTTGAGCAGCGCCTGGGCGTGCCCATGTTTCTGGGCAATGTCTCCATGTGCCTGGCATATGCCGAAAAGAAAAATCTGGACGCGCTCACGGACGGCACAGAGGAGACGCGCGACCTCATTTTTATCAACGTCTGCGACGGCGTAGGCGCGGGCATCATCTCCGAAGGCGCCATACTCACCGGGCCGTACAACACGGCGGGCGAATTTGGCCACTTTTCCGTGGACATGAACGGCCCGCCCTGTACCTGCGGCAACCGCGGCTGCCTTGAGCAGTACGTCAACCTCAACGCCCTCCTGCGCAGCGCCGCCGAAGCCTGCGCGCATAGCGGCGTGCCCGCCCCGCAAACATTTGCCGAACTTGCTGAACGCGCTCCCGGTTTGGACGCTGTGCGCGGCGTGCTCGAGGCCACGGCCGACCGCCTGGCTCTCGGCATTTACACACTGATGTGCGTCACCGGCATCCGTCGCGTCGTGCTTGGCGGCGGCATTGAACTGCTGGGCCCGGACTTTTTGCAAATGGTGTCTGAACGCGTGCGTTCCCGGACGCTGCTGACGCGCCACATGCGTATGTCCTATGCCCGCTCCGGCCCCGATGGCGAGAGCGTGGGCATCGCCCAATACTTTCTGGACAAGGCCTATACCATCACTTCGCCGCGGCGCCAAATGGCAAAAACAGGCGTTTGAAAACGGCGTCCGCTCCGCCAGGCGGCGCAAATTGTCCGTCGCTGTTTGCCGCGCTTTCGGCAAAACGCGCGTTCTGCAAAGGCCTTCTTCGCAAAGCGCCTTCAACGCGGCCCGTCAGGCGCCTTGCGGGCTTTGTCAGGGTTCAGTTGGATCGTATCTTTCACCCCCGCAAATGCAAAAAGCGCCGCGACGCCATCCCTCCCGGACGGCTCGCAGCGCCTTTGCTGTCGATGCAGGCATTATATGCCCATTCAAATGGCTTGTCAAGCGATTTCATCAACACTTAAAAAAGTTTGCACGCCATTAACGTCTGGATGCGCCCTCTTCCGGCGCGCTTTCTCCAGACGTTTTTTTGCAGGAACATTCGCCCGGATGCGCGGTTTCGCAAACGATTTTCACAGGCATGCGTAGTAGCCCTTACGGCGCAATAGCCGGCGCACAAACATCCGTTTCAGGGCTTTTGCACGCCAACGCGAACGCTGGCAAAACCGAAACGGCTCCGACAGCGCGCTATGCGGCGCAACTCCGGCCGGCGCGCTGGAGGGGGAATCGCGCCTCGCGCCGCACGCGGCTCTTGGAAGGCACCGGATGGAGAAGAGGCTCGCGCGCCAAACGCCTTGGAGATACTTGGAACGGCGGCCCGCGGCGCCTTTCCGCCTGCCAGAAGCATACCGCCAACAAACTTGGCGTGCCTGCGGGGCAGGCCGATGACCGTAAACCACTTTCCGTTCGCTGCGCAGCCAAGCGCCTTTCGCACATGAGCCCATCATAAAAAGCGCCGCGGGTTCCCCCACAGGCGCTTCAAGCGTTTCTTTTGAATGCTGTTAAGCCATCTATCCATACAACGCCCCAAAGGCTTCCATGGCCTCGCGGCGCATGTCCTCCGGCGTTTCGCCGCAAATCGCGGCCGCTTCTTGAAGCATCGCTTCCAGCAACGCGCTCAGTTTTTCCGGCTCTGCAGGCCGGTTTTGCGCCCACTCCACCGCGCTTAATCCGTCGGTTTCGATCAGCAGACGGCCGCGCGGGGCGCGACGGGCCACTTCGCGCACTGCGGGATTGGTTAAGATGTCGGGTCCAAGGGTAAAATAGCTGTCCAAGTCCAGGTAACGCTCCAAATGCTCCGCGCACGAATACCAGTGCACCACGCAGGGCAGGTTCCGTTCCGCCACCATGCGGGCAATTTCTTCCTCGCAGCCCTTGGTGTGCAAAAGCACGCGCTTGCCCATTTCCCGGGCAATGTCGAGCTGGCGGGCGAAGGCCGCACGCTGGTCATGGGCGGGCACGTCGCACCAAACGCTGTCCAGCCCGATTTCGCCGATGACGCGGCACTTTTCCAACCATGGCTCCATCTCCCGCACGGTAAAACGCGCCGTTTTCCAGGGATGCAGCCCATAGGTAGGCGTAAACAGCTCTTCGCGCGCGCACATTTCTTCCACCAGCCGGGCATTTTCAGGGTCAGTGCCGCACAGGGCGGTGCGTATGCCCTGCGCCCGCCGCGCCGCCGTTTCCGCGCCGTTCCCCGGATGGGCATGCGCATCGCAAAGCGGGATATTCAGGGAATTATGTCTTGATTTTTCCATGCCTTTTATATATTTCAGGGATGTTCTCCCACTTCTTTCGCATATTCCCGAAAGAACAGGCGAATAGAGGTCATTTCCACGCTGGCGCGGTTGCGCGGCAGGAGGCAGGGTGGCGCTGCGCTCAGCCAAATCAGGCCGCCACGCCCCAAACCGCATCATTCCGCCTTGATGCAGCGGTGTATTTCTCCCTTGAGCGCGCCCTGGTCGTAAAGCCACTGGCGCGTTTTGCCCTCTTTGCGCACGTCCACTTCGCGCACAATCTGCGCGGGACTGCCGCGCAGAACAAGGATGCGGTCGGAGAGATACAGCGCCTCGTCGATGTCATGCGTCACCAGCAAGGCCGTGCGCCCCAACTCCGCGCGCATGGAGAGCAGCCAGTCCTGCATATCCCCGCGCGAAATCACATCCAGCGCGCCAAACGGCTCGTCCAGCAAAAGGATTTCCGCGCTGCAAAGCGCCGTGCGCAAAAAGGCGGCGCGCTGGCGCATGCCGCCGGAAAGGTCGCCGGGATAGGCGTTTTCGTACCCGGCGAGGCCGAAAGCGGCCATGTGCTTGAGCGCCTGTTCGCGGGCGGCCGGTTCCGTACCGTGAATCTTGCCGTAAAGGCAGACGTTCTGCAGAATGGTTTTCCAGGGAAAGAGCAAATCATCCTGCGGCATGTAGGCAAAGCGGCCGTTCCCCGCGCCCTCCACGCGTTCATTATCCACCAGCACTTCGCCCGCGGCGGGGCGCAAAAGCCCCGCCAACAGGTTCAGCACCGTGGATTTTCCGCAGCCGGAGGGGCCGAGGATGCTGACGAACTCGCCCGCCTCCATACAGAAAGACAGGTCTTCCAGCACCTTTTTCGGCCCATAGGCAAACGACAGGCCGCGAACCTCCAGTTTCATACAGCGATCAGGCCTCCGGCAGGAATTCGTTGGTATAGCATTCGGACGCGGGAATGGCCTCGTCGATGACTTCATAGTCCACCAGGAAGTTGGTGTAGCGGTCCCATACCTCGTCGCTCATCTCGCCCCAGCGGTCCACGTCCTCCATGTACTTGTCGGCCAGGTAGTTCTGCGAGCGGTAGAGCAGCTCCATATCGTAGTCCGGCACGTAGGAACCGAGAATTTCGGCGCATTCGTCGGGGTTTTCGATGGCGTACATATAACCGCGGGAAGTGGCGGCCAGGAACTTGCGCACGGTTTCGGGGTTGTTCTCAATCATGTCCACGCTGGTGATGAGCAGGGGGGTATAGTAGTCCAGACGCTCGTCCAGGTCGCGCACGGGCATGTAGTTGATGTCAAAACCGGCCAGTTCGCAGCGGATGTTGTCCCAAGCCTCGTAGAACCACATGATGTCCACGTCGCCCTCCAGCGCTGAGAAACCGGAACCGTCGGAGATGACGATGTTAAGCGTGTCCGGGTCCGCGCCGGCCTCGGTCATGACCGAGCGGATGACGGCTTCTTCGCCCGGGCCGCCCCAGCAGGAGTAGGTCTTGTTTTCAAAATCCGCGGGCGAGGTGATGTCCTTGCCCACCCAGGTGGCAAAACCGGAGGTGTTGTGCTGGATGACGGCGGCAATGGCGCGGATGGGCAGCGGATCCTCGCTGGTGAGCGCCATGGTTACCTCTTCCTGATAGCTGATGCCGAAATCGCCCCGGCCCACGGCGATCAGCGTGGCGGTAGCGCCCTCGGTGGGCTCGATGATTTCCACGTTCAGGCCCTCTTCTTCATACCAGCCCTTGTAAAGCGCCACATACATGCCGGTGTGGTTGGTGTTGGGCACGTAATCGAGAATCACGGTCACGTCCGTAAGCTCTTCCT